>JBGPLH010000169.1:0-7276 GCA_041486365.1 Thermodesulfobacteriota bacterium
CCGAGGATCGCGCCGAGCTCGGAGGCCGCCGAGATCAGCACCCCGGTCTTGCGCTCCACGACGGCGATGTGGTCGGCCTCCGTCGTGTCGATGTCGTGCTGCCGGCCGAGCTGCATCACCTCGCCCTCCGCCATGGCGCGGAGCGCCTCGGCCACCACCTTCACCGTGCGGATATCGCCGTCGTCGGCGAGCATCGAGGAAGCGCGGCCGTACAGGAAGTCTCCCACGAGCACGCTCGCCTGGTTGCCGAAGACGAGGTTCGCCGCCTCCTGCCCGCGGCGCAGGCGCGCGCTGTCGACGACGTCGTCGTGGAGCAGGGAGGCCGTGTGGACGAACTCGATGACGGCGGCGAGGTTGTGCGCCCGCGGACCGGTGTAGCCCGCCAGCCGGGCGCAGAGCAGGAGCAGGGCCGGGCGGAAACGCTTGCCGCCGGAGGCGAAAACGTACTCGCCCACGCGGGGGATGAGGGGAACCTGGGAGCCGAGGTTCTCGAGGATAACGGCCTCGACGGCTTCCAGATCGGCTCGGATGGAGCCTGTGATCTTCTGGTAGTCCACGCGATGCTCCATCCGGGTCGGGGGGGACCCGCGCCCGCCTGGTGCGCGGTTTCCCGAAGGCGTCACGGGCTTTCGCGGAAGTTAATCCAGGCCCGGCGGGGTGTCAAAGCCGCGGGCGGGCTCAGGGAGAGCCGCTGTGCACGAAGGCCCGCGAGCAGCGGATCCGGTCCATGTACACCGCCTGCTTGCCCGCGAACCGGGTGCTGTGCGCAGGCGTATGGCAGGTCAGGCAGACGCTCACCGGCACGTCCGCCACGAGGCCGCCCACGCCGCGGCGGCCGCCGCGCACCACGTGCTCGCTCCCGGGCCCGTGGCAATCTTCGCACTGCACGTCCTTCAGGTTGCCGACGGCACGAGGCTGATCGAAGCCGCCCGGCTTCTGCCATCCCGTCACGTGGCACCCAACGCACTCGAGGTCGTACTCGGACTTCGCGCGCTCCAGCGTGGCGTAGGCCTTTGCGTGCGGCGTCTTCTGCACGAATTCGTAGATCGCCCGGTGGCAGTCCTTGCAGGTCTCCTGCCCGAGGTAGCGCGCTCCCTTCGTCGGGATGCGCGACCGGGTGACGGGCAGGCGGCTCCCGAGCGCCGCGACCTGGCGCTTGTAGTCGACGAGGAGCTGCTGCATCGCCGCATCCTTCGTGAACGTGTCGCCGAGCGCGTAGACGCCATGGCGGAACGTTCCGGGCGCGAGCGGTGGAAGCTTCGCGGAATTCTTCGCGCGTTTGCGGGAGACGCCGCGGAGATCGAGCCCGCCGCCGAAGAGCGTGCCCGAGGCCGCGCCCTCGACGGGCATCCCCTCGATCCGGTCCGACGTCGTCGCATCGCGAAGCGGCCCTGCTTTCCCGGCATTCAATGCCATGTCGATCCGACCGACGAACTCCCCGAGGGGCTTCACGCTGACGAGGCGCGCGCCGCCCGCCTTCAGCGGGATCACGATGTTGCGCGGATCCTTCCCCTCGCCCGTGTCGATCACGAAATCGATGCCCGGGATCTTCATCGCCAGGTCATGGGCCGCGTCGAGACCCAGCGTGGAGAGGAGCACGACGATATCCGCCCGCGGCTTCACCTCCTCCACGGCCGCCCGGACCCGATCGAGGGGTGCATCCGCGCGAATCGCACTCTGCATCCCCGCCGGGAGCAGGGCCGGATCGGCCGCGCCCACGAAGGCGACCCGCACACCGCCCGCCTCGATCACGGCGCTGCCCGGCGCGAGCGGCTTTCCGCCCGCGTCGAGGAGGTTGGCCGAGATCGGCGCGGCGCCGATCGCCTTCGCGCCGGAGACGGCCACATCGGTCCCGGCGGCGACGTCCTTCCCTCCGAGGTTGAGCACCGACGCGCGCATGGCGCCGTAGGCCTTCTGCATGAACTTCGCCTTGAGGGTGAGCTGGGGCCGGATGGACTCGGGCGCCTCGGGATCCTGAAGCAGCAGATCGCCCGCGTCGACTAGAATCACGGCCGGGTTCTCCCGGCGGATCTCCTTCAGGAGCGTCGCCTCGCGCGCGACGCCGCCGAGCTGGCCGGGGCTGCAGCCGCAGGGCTCGAGCGCCCCACGCACGCCGCCGGTGTAGACGACGGTCACCCGGCCGGGCCCCGCGTCCCGGCCTTTCCCTTTGCACGCGCCGAGCCCCACCGCGACGAGCGCGGCCGAGAGGGCGGCGAGAAGCCCCAGCACGGCCATCGGCCTAGGCATGGCCACGACCTCCGGCGCGCTTCCCGAAGAGGTGCTCCATCAGGTTTCCCACGCTCCCCACCCGATCGATCGCGAGGACACCCGCCACTCCCGCAGGCACCTCGCTGCCCCGCGGAAGCAGGATCCGCTCGAACCCCAGTCGGGCCGCCTCCCGCACGCGCGCCTCCGCGCCCACGATGCCCCGCACCTCGCCGGTGAGACCCACCTCCCCGGCCACCGCGACGCGGGGCGCGACGGGGACGTCCAGGAAGCTCGACGCCACCGCGGCGATGACCGCGAGGTCCACCGCGGGCTCCAGGATCCGCACGCCGCCCGCGACGTTCAGATAGAGGTCGTGGCCGGCCAGATCGAGCCCCGCCTTCTTCTCGAGGACCGCCACGAGCATCGCGACGCGCCCGTCGTCCACGCCGAGCGTCGTACGCCGCGGCATCGCGAGGCGCGAGGAGGAGACGAGGGCCTGGACCTCGACGAGCAGGGGCCGGGTGCCCTCGAGGCTCGCGGCCACGACGGATCCGGATGCGGGAACCTCGCGCTCCCAGAGATCCGCGAGGAAAACGCGGCTGGGGTTGGGAACTTCCGTGAGCCCCCGTGTCTTCATCTCGAAGACGCCGATCTCGTCCGTTCCGCCGAAACGGTTCTTGACGCCGCGCAGGACGCGGGTGGCGCGTCCCGGATCGCCTTCGAAGGAGAGGACGGCGTCGACGAGGTGCTCCAGCGTCTTCGGCCCCGCGAGCGCGCCGTCCTTCGTGACGTGCCCCACGAGGAGCACGGCCGTGCCCTGCGCCTTGGCCAGCTGGATGATCCGCGTCGCCGCCTCCCGGACCTGCGAGACGCTTCCCGGCGCCGATCCGAGCTCGGGCGCATGGAGTGTCTGGATCGAATCAACCACGGCGACGCGCGGGCGGATCTCGTCGAGCGACGCGAGGATCGGATCGAGCGACGACTCGGCCAGCACCAGGAGCTTGTCCCCAAGTAGCCCGAGCCGCTCCGCCCGCATGCGTGTCTGGCGTGCGGATTCCTCGCCCGTGACGTACAGCGCCCCGTGCCCGGCGGCGGCCACCTGGTGGAGTGCCTGCAGCGCCAGCGTGGACTTCCCGATGCCCGGATCGCCACCGAGGAGGACGACCGATCCGGGCACGAAGCCTCCCCCGAGCACCCGGTCGAGCTCGCCGATGCCCGTTTCCAGTCGGGGCCGGTCCTCCTGCGCCACGGATGCGAGCAGCACGGGCGAGACGCGGGCGGCCGCCGTGGCACGCGCCGCGCTCGCGGGAGGGGTCACGGCCTCCTCGACGAGCGTGTGCCATTCGCTGCAGTCGGGGCAGCGCCCGAGCCAGCGCGGCTCCTGGTGGCCGCAGCCCTGGCAGACGAAGATCGATTTGGGTCTGGCCACGAGGACTCCGGAGCGGGTTCATTCAAGATCGGAGGAACGGGTCGACGAGCAGAATAGCCCAGCGGGGGGACCGGGAAAACGAAAGCCCCGACCGGCGCACGCGTCAGGGCTCCTCTTCGACTATCCTCCGGCGTCCGGGAGGACGCCCATGTAGCTTTCTAGACCATCGCACGCGGCCTTGTCAAGCGGCTCGTCCCGGGAGGTACCGGGCCCTCATTTCGCCATCCGCGACGAGGTCCCCGAGCTGGGTTCAGACTCGCGCTTCCGGACCGTGTAGGGCTGCCGCATGCGTCCGAGCAGGGCTTCGAGCTCGAGCAGCAGCGCAACCAGCCTCGCGCCCGCTCCATCCCACACCCATCTCCTGAACCGGCTGCCCGAAGCGCCAACGCCTTTCGCCCTCACCGGGATCTTCGCCAGCTCTTCGGCGGCCTCACGCTGCACGCGCGCGAACTCCTCCGGATCGTTTCGCAGGTGCTCGGCGAGCTCGCGCTTGCGCGCGACATCCTCGTCCGTGATGAACTTGCCGAAGGAACGAAGGCCCGCAAGCTGGAAGCCGTGCTTCTTGAACAGGTGGTAGATCTCCTTCACGCGCTGCATCTCGATGTTGCGCCCGAGCGTGTAGTCCTCGAACCGCCCTTCCATGGCCAGCAGCGCCGTCTCGGCGAGACATGCGTAGGACGTCCTCGGCGGCAGGCCGATGTCGACCCCGAATTCCACGTTCCCCGGAATCAGCACCTCGCCGCTCTCGATCACCAGCACGTCGGGACGCAGGGCCGCTTCCTCCGGGTTGATGTCGAGCGGCCGCGCCACATCGCAGATCACCGCACCGGGCTTGCATTGCGTGATGTCGATCACCCGCTGGCCGAAGGCCGACGTGGTGGTCACGATCAGATCGCACCCGCCGATCACCTCGTCCGCCTTCGTGGCGATGGTGACGTGGGAGCCGGGCGTCTCTCGCTGGATGCGCCGCTTCAGGTCGATGAGCCTCTCCGGCTCGATCGAGACGAGGACGACGTCATGGATCGCCTGCGCCAGGAGTCGCGCGCACACCGAGCCGATGGAGCCGGTTGCGCCGACGACCATCACCTTTCCCGTGGTCAGATCCTTTCTGCCCATCTTGACGACGGCCTGCTTCGCCGCCTCGAGCGTCGCCGCGACGGTGAGGCTGTTGCCGCTGGTGATGGCGATGTCCGCCTCGTGCGCGACCGTGATGCCGGCGTCGCCGACGACGCTCGTGAACGCGCCCAGGCCCATGATGCGGGCGCCGCGCCGCTCCGCCATCCGCGCGGCCTTGTTCAGCCGCGTGTACGTGAACCGCTCGCCGTGACGCATCATCTGGCGCGGCGTGGCGCCGAGCGCGATCAGGGTGCCTTCGACCTTTTGCCCCGTCGTGGGCGACTGCGCCCCCGTGATGCGGGAGACGTAGATCGGCGGCAGGTGCGCCAGGGCCGCTTCGACCAGGTCGTCGGGGAGATGGCGCGTCCAGTGAAACCGCCTGCTCCTATGGATGAAGTCCATGCCGAGGGGATGGATCACGAAGGCGAACCTGTTGATGCCCGCTTCTTCGGGTCTCAGGTAGCGTATGGCGGGGGTCCAATCGAGATCGGCGATCAGGTCGAGATAGGTGTTCTCGCTCAGTGGCAGATTGGGGGTGGGGCGCAGCGCGGCGAGCACCGCTTCGATGGTCGCCGCCGACCATTCCCCCAGCTCGCCCTTCCCCTTTAGCGAGGGCATCAGCGTGACGACGATGGACACGCCGCGCGCTTTCAGGTCCTCCAGATCCGCTTCGTCGGCATGCTCGACGACGACGGTCTTGCGCTTCAGCACGGCGGGCGCGTAGCGGCGTATCGCGCCGATGTCGCCCGCGAGGACGTCAGCTGCCCGGAAGGGCGCCTCGGCCCGGTGTCGCCCCGGCTCCCCCGGAGACGGCGCGAGACGCTGGAAGGATGCGTCCTTGAGTTGATCGAGCGTCGGTGCGGCGACCTGGTGGAGCGTGCGAGGACTGCCGACGCCCGGGAAGTCCGGCAGCGCGAAGAAGACGAACGGGTCGGCGTAGCGCATCTCCGGACTATGCTTGGCAAGCGCGTGGGCGAGGCCGGCGTGATTCATCCCGGGCACCATCAGGATGCGCTTCTCGGCGAAGATGCCCGGCTGGGCGCGGTCGGCCAGCACCACCGCCCAGCCCTCGATGCCGTCTCGCACGCCCCCGCCGTCGACCACGGACGTCGCCTTCGCGGTCTCGAGCAGCGATGCGCCCACCCCGTGCGGTACGGTCACCTCGCCCAGTTTCAGGTGCCCCGGCATTCCCTCCAGGGCGATGGCGTCCACGTTGCCGTCAAGCTCGGCAACGAGCGCACGAGCGCGCTCCGCATCACCCCCGCAGCCGATCCGCGTGATCTTGATCATCTGACCGAGGAAGGTGACGGCGCTCGCCTCTTCGCCTTCCCCCAGGTGAATGATGACGACCTTTTTCATGCGAGGTCACTCTTCCCATCCCTCCCGCCGCTTCATCACCGTGAGCGCCAGGGCGAGGTGGGTCTTGCGATGACGGAACGCGTGCCGGACGTTCGCCCCGGATGATACTGGATTCGGGATTCAGGAACCGGCGCGGGCAGCCCCGGTGTGTCCACAATGTTTCGCGCGAACCACAAAGGCCCCGTCGGCTCCCTCCCGGCGAGGCATCTCCTGGAAGGGCGCCCCCGGGCCCGACGGCCCTCGACGGTGCCGGCCTGTTCTTTCAGCTTTGAATTTACATTGCAAGAACAGGCAGGTGCGCTAATTGTCAACCTAACACTTCCGAGCGGTTGACGCCTTCAATTCAGAGTGGTATCCACGCAGGGCCCCCCGGGGGCGGGCCAGGGCTCTCCCCCGGGGAATGAGCGCATGCTCCATCCGGAGACCCCGCGTGGACCCCACCCTCCAATCCCTTCGCACCGCCCTCGCGGCGGATGTGCGCTCCCTCCGGGAAGCGGGCCTCTATCGCTGGCTGCGCCGGTTCGACTCGCTGCAGGAGCCCGAGGTCACCGTCGACGGGCGGCGCGTCGTGATGCTGTCCTCCTCCGACGTGCTCGGCCTGTCGCGCCATCCGCGCGTCGTCGCCGCGGCGGCGGAAGCGACGCTGAAGCACGGGTGCGCGTCGGGCTCGAGCCGCCTCATCGCCGGCAACCATCCGCTGTACGAGGAACTGGAAGTCGCGCTCGCGGACTTCAAGGGCGCCGAGTCGTCCCTCGTCTTCTCGACCGGCTACCTCGCCAACATCGGGATGATCCCCGCGCTCGTGGGCGAAGGGGACGCCGTCTTTTCCGACGCGCTCAACCACGCGAGCATCGTCGACGGCTGTCGCCTCTCGCGGGCCCGCGTCGAGATCTTCGAGCACGGGGATCCACAGTCGCTCGAGGACGCGCTTGCTCGCCGGGGCGGGGTCCGGCGAAAACTCGTCATCGTGGACGGCGTCTACTCGATGGACGGCGATCTCGCGCCGCTGCCGGACATCGTCGCGCTCTGCGAGCGCCACGACGCATGGCTCCTCGTGGACGACACGCACGGGACGGGGATCCTCGGCGAGCGCGGGCGCGGGACGGCGGAGCACTTCGGCCTCGCGGGGCGGATCCCGATCGAGGTCGGCACGCTGGGCAAGTC
>JBGPLH010000170.1:0-7269 GCA_041486365.1 Thermodesulfobacteriota bacterium
CACGCGAAAAAGCCCGAGAGCTGGACCCTCCGCACGCACGCCCAGACGGCCGGCGCGAGTCTCACCGCGCAGCAGCCCTACAACAACGTCGTGCGCACGGCGCTGCAGGCCCTCGCCGCGGTGCTCGGCGGCACGAACTCGTTGCACACGAACTCGCTGGACGAGACGCTCTCGCTCCCCACGGAGGAAGCGGTCACGATCGCCATGCGCACCCAGCAGATTATCGCGCATGAGAGCGGCGTGGCCGACTTCGTCGATCCCCTCGCCGGGGCCTACTATATCGAATCGCTCACCGATCGCATGGAGGCCGAGGCCCAGGCGATCATCGCTCGAATCGACGGGCTGGGCGGCATGGTGGCCGCCATCGAGGAGGGCTACCCGATGCGGGAGATCGCCGAGGCCGCCTTCCGCTACCAGCAGCAGGTCGAGAGGGGCGAGAAGGTGATCGTCGGCGTGAACCGCTTCGTCGCCGAGGAGGAGGAGCCGATCCCGATCCTCAAGGTCGACGAGCGGGTAGAGGACGAGCAGATCGCGCGGCTGCGCGCCTTCCGGGAGCGCCGCGACCCGATCGCGGTGAAGGAGGCGCTGGAGCGTCTCCGGCATGCCTGCCGCGGGTCGGAGAACACGATGCCCCAAATCCTGCGGGCCGTGCAGAGCCGCGTATCGATGGGCGAGATCTGCGACGTGTTCCGTGAGGCCTGGGGAGAGTACCGGGAACCGGCGTATTTCTAGGGGCGCCCGCCGGGTTGACGGGCTCGAACCCAGGGGAACTGACGCATGGCCAAGGAGAAGAAGCTCAGGATCCTCGTCGGCAAGTGCGGGCTGGACGGCCACGACCGGGGAGCGAAGATCATCGCCCGCGCCTTCCGCGACGCGGGCTTCGAGGTTATCTACACGGGGCTCCACCAGACGCCTGAGATGATCGTGAGCACGGCGATTCAAGAAGACGTCGACGCGATCACGATCTCGATCCTCTCCGGTGCCCACAACTACGTCTTCCCGCGAATCATCGAGCTGCTCCGGGAGAAGGGGGCCGACGACATCCCGGTGCTGGGCGGCGGGATCGTCCCGGAAGAGGACATCCCCAAGCTCCAGGCCGCGGGGGTGAAGGCGATCTTCGGCCCCGGGACCCCCACCACCGTCCCGATCGACTGGATCAAGGATCACGTGAGGGCCCGCAGCGCCGCCTGAGGCCCGTCCCGCTCATCGTCCGCCGGACCCCTCGCCCCGACCCCCTCGAGCCGCCCCCCTCACGGGGGATGACGTAGCCCCCTTCGCCGGAGAACCCGACATGGGATTGGCCGAGAGAATCCTCCAGGGCGACATCCGCGCGGCGGCACGGCTCATGAAGGAGGTGGACGATCAGATCCCCTCGGCCGTGCAGGAGCTGAAGAAGCTCTACCCGCACACGGGTCGCGCCTACGTGCTGGGCATCACGGGATCGCCCGGTGTCGGCAAGTCCACCCTCACCGACAAGCTCATCACGGCATTCCGCGCCGAAGGCAAGAAGGTCGGCGTGCTCGCCATCGACCCGACGAGCCCCTTCACGGGTGGCGCGATCCTCGGCGATCGGATCCGCATGCAGTCCCACGCGACCGACCCGGGCGTCTTCATCCGCAGCCTCGCCACGCGCGGCGCCATGGGTGGGCTCTCCAAGTCCACGAACGCCATGGCCCACATCCTGGACGCGATGGGGATGGACATCGTCCTCATCGAGACGGTCGGGGTGGGCCAGGACGAGGTGGATATCTTCAAGACAGCCCAGACGGCGGTCGTGGTCACCGTGCCGGGGCTGGGCGACGACGTGCAGGCCATCAAGGCGGGAATCCTCGAGATCGCCCACATCTTCGTCGTCAACAAGGCGGACCGCGAGGGGGCCGATCGGACGGTGGCCGAGCTCACGATGATGCTCGACCTGGGGCATTACGGGGAGCGCGACTGGCGCCCGATGATCATCAAGGCGGAGGCGCTGCGCGGGGTCGGGATCGAGGATCTGCTGGAGGCCATCTCCCGGCACCGGGCCTACCTGAGCCGGGGCCCGGGGCTGGTGACCCACCGTCTGGAGCGGGCCCGGGTGGAATTTCTTGAGATCCTTAGGGATATGCTGGCCGGGCGGGTGCTGGAGGGGCTGGAGGCCCAGGGACGGCTGGAGCAAATTATCGCTCAACTTGCGGCGAAAGAAACCGATCCATACAGCGTGGCAGAGGAGGTCCTCAAGGAGCGGCTCAGGGGCTAATTTCGGGTCCCGGGCGCGCCGTTTCGCCTGGGGGTCGCGCCTCGCCCGGAAGGCGGAGAGGACGGGCTTCCGCTGGTGGAAGCCCCGGTCCGCGACGGGATCCCGGAATGGTTCAGTTCAACATCTCGAATCGCGAGATCATCCTCAAGATCGTCTACTACGGTCCCGCCCTGTCGGGGAAGACCACGAACCTCCAGCAACTGCACACCCGGATCAATCCGAAGGCCTGCGGGCGAATGATCTCGCTGGACACCAAGGACGACCGGACCCTCTACTTCGATTTCCTCCCCGTCCAGTTCACCACCGGCGGCGGCTTCAACATCAAGATCAAGCTCTTCACCGTGCCCGGGCAGGTCATGCACCGCTCCACGCGCAAGGCCGTGCTCGCCGGTGCGGACGCGGTGGCCTTCATCGCCGACAGCCAGCGCTCCGTCGCGGTGGCCAATGCCTACTCCTTCAAGGATCTCGAGAAGAACCTCCAGGCCAACGGCATCGACTTCTCCTCGATCCCGCTCGTCGTGCAGTTCAACAAGCGTGATCTCGAGGACATCAAGAGCCTGGACGAGATCCGGAAGGGATGGGCCAGTACGAACATCCCGACGTTCCCCGCGGTGGCGATCAACGGCGACGGTGTCGTCGAGACGTTCGAGGGGCTCGTGCGGCTCATGTTCAAGTCCTTGAACGACAAGCACGACTTCACGCGCAAGTTCGCGATCACCGAGGATCAGTTTCTCCAGAACACCTTCAAGAGCTTCCACGCCGAGGCGGTCCCCGTCCCCTGACCTCGATCATTCGCGGTGTCGGCGCCCCCGTTCCCCCGTGACATCCGGGCGGCGGGCGGCCGGCCGCTCGCATTTGGGGTATGCTGGAAGTGGCCCATGGAGGGCCTTTTCCCGGGATACCGCCCATGCCCACGACCGGTTTCGAGCCCATTCCACCCACCCCCGCGCCGCGCATTCGCGCGGTTCCCGCGTGGGTCGATGACCCTCGCGTCAACGTGGTCCTCTTCCTGGCGACGCTCTTCTCGACCACCTACGCGGGCGTCGACCTGGTTCTGCAGGACGGCGTCCAGCGTGGTTTCGCCGGGCACCTGCGTATCCTCTCCACCGGGCTCCCGTTCTCGCTGAGCCTGCTGGCGATCCTCCTCACCCACGAGCTGGGTCACTACTTCGTCGGGAAGATCCACGGCGTGCGCGTGACGCTCCCATTCTTCGTGCCGGTGCCGGGACTCATCGGGACCATGGGGGCCGTGATTCTCATGCGCTCTCCGGTGATGACCCGCCGGGCGCTGCTGGACATCGGGGCCGCGGGGCCGCTGGCGGGAATGGCTGTCGCGGTTCCGCTCATGGCGGTGGGGCTTCACCTCTCCCACCTGGCGCCGCTGAGAGAGCAGGGGGGGATCGGGATCGGCGAGTCGCTGCTCGTCCATCTGCTCGCGGACCTCTTCGCGCCGCGGGCGGGGCAGGGGCAGATGCTGATCGGGCACCCGCTGTTCATCGCCGCATGGTTCGGCTTCCTCGTGACCGCGATCAACCTCCTTCCCATCGGCCAGCTCGACGGGGGCCACGTGGCCTACGCCGTCCTCGGGCGCCGCCAGCACCGGCTCGCGCTGGGTCTCATGGTGCTCCTCGCAATCCTGGCCTTCTGGTTCTACGGCTGGTTCATCTGGCTCCTGATCCTCACGCTCATGGGCCCTGCGCACCCGCCCCTACTCGACCCGGAGCCGCGCCTGGACCCCCTCCGGCGGGCCGTCGCGCTGGTCACCCTCGCGGTCCTTGTGCTAACCTTCATGCCGGTTCCCTTCCGTTTCTACCCCTGAGCCGCGGCCCCCCGCCGTCCCCGCGAGGGCCCGGTCCGTGCCAGGGCCAAGGAGGCATCCATGCGCAACGCAGTGGTGGTGAGCGCCGTCCGGACGGCCGTGGCGCGCGCGAAGAAGGGCTCGTTCATCAACACCCGGATCGACGATCTCGGGGCCATCGTGGTGAAGGAAGCGGTGGCGCGCGTGAAGGGGCTCGACCCGGCCGAGATCGAGGACGTGATCGTGGGCTGCGCGATGCCCGAGGGAGAGCAGGGCGCAAACGTCGCGCGGATCATCTCGCTGCTCGCGCAGTTGCCGCTCTCAGTGGCCGGCACCACCGTGAACCGCTTCTGCGGCTCGAGCCTGCAGACGATCAACATGGCCGCGCAGGCGATCATGACGGGCAACGGCGACGTCCAGCTGGCCGCCGGCATCGAGCACATGACCCACGTTCCGATGGGCGGCTTCAGCCCGAGCCCCAACCCGAAGTTCTTCACCGGTGAGTTCCCGCCCGCCTACATCCCCATGGGGATGACCGCCGAGAACCTCGCCGACAAGTACAACATCGGCCGCGAGGCGCAGGACGAGTACGCCGCCTGGAGCCACCAGAAGGCGGCGAAGGCGACGAAGGAGGGGCTCTTCAAGAAGGAGATCATCCCCGTCGAGGTGGAGATCGAGGGACAGAAGAAGCTGGTCACGGTGGACGAGTGTATCCGCCCCGAGACCACGGTGGAGACCCTCGCGGGGCTCAAGCCCGCTTTCAAGGAAGGGGGCTCGGTCACGGCCGGCAATTCCAGCCCGCTGAACGACGCGGCGGCGGCCTGCATCCTCATGAGCGAGGAGCGCGCCAAGTCGCTCGGCGTGGGCCCCTGCTTCCGTATCGTGGCGATGGCCGTGGCCGGCTGCGACCCGGCGATCATGGGGATCGGGCCGGTGCCGGCGGTGCAAAAGGTCCTGAAGCGCGCCAAGATGACCCTCAAGGACATCGAGGTGATCGAGCTCAACGAGGCCTTCGCCGTGCAAAACCTTGCCGTGATCCAGGAGCTCGGGCTGGACCGCTCCAGGATCAACCCCCGGGGTGGCGGCATCGCGATCGGTCATCCGCTGGGCTGCACGGGCGCGCGCATCATGGCGACGCTCACCCACGAGATGATCGACAACAACTGGACGATCGGCATGGAAACAATGTGCATCGGCGGCGGCCAGGGGATCGCCACGATTATCGAGCGGGTGCGCTGACCCTCCTGCCCACGGCGAAAAGGGGAAGCCCTCCGGAGGCCCGGGGGGCTTTTCCATTGCCGGGAGGGGGGCCGGAGGCGGGTCTTGACGGCCTTGGCGTTCCGCCCTATGGATACATAAATTCTAGGTAGCCTTCGTCTAGATAGCCTGGGGACCCCCCTGCCGGAGGGTGGGGGCGGGCCCAGAGTGAAACCCCGGAGGAGAGCCATGGCCGCCAAAGGCCCGGAGCGCCCGGTCGCGAGCGTCGAGGAGGCGATCGCCGACATCCGCGGCGGCCGGATGGTGGTCCTCGTGGACGACGAGGATCCCCGGAACGAAGGCGCCCTGGCCATGGCCGCCGGGAAGGTCACGCCCCCGGCGATCAACTTCATGGCGACGCACGGGCGCGGCCTCGTGTGCCTCACGCTCACCGAGGAACGGATGCGCCGCCTCGCCATCTCGCCCCAGCCCGCGGAGAAGGGATCTCCGCTCTCGGCGTCCTTCGGCGTGATGATCGACGCCCGCAAGGGGACCACGACCGGGATCTCCGCCTCCGATCGCGCGGTCACGATCCTCACCGCCGTGGATCCGCACTGTCGGCCCGAGGATCTCGTGAAGCCCGGCCATGTTCCACCGCTCGCCGCGCAGGTGGGCGGCGTGCTCGCGCGCTCCGGGCAGGCGGAGGGCTCCGTCGACCTCGCGCGGCTGGCGGGGCTCGAGCCTGCCGGCGTCATCTGCGAGATCATGAACGACGATGGCACGATGGCGCTCTTCCCCGACCTCGTGGCCTTCGCCCGCCGTCACGATCTGAAGATCGTCACCCTCGCCGACCTCATCCGCTACCGGATCCAGAAAGAACTGCTCGTCCGGCGGCTCGTGGAGACGACGCTTCCCACGCGCCACGGCGTCTTCCGGGTGATCGTCTACGAGAACGACATCGACCGATTTCACCACCTGGCTCTCGTGCACCGCATGGAGGGGCGGGCCTTCGATCCCGACGCGCCGGTCCTCGTCCGGATGCACTCCGAGTGCCTGACGGGCGACGTCTTCGGCTCCTCCAAGTGCGACTGCGGCGACCAGCTCGACGCGGCGCTCCGCCAGATCCGGGAGAGCGAGCGGGGGCTTCTCGTCTACCTGCGGCAGGAGGGGCGGGGGATCGGCCTGGTCAACAAGATCAGGGCCTACTCGCTCCAGGATCAGGGGCGCGACACGGTCCAGGCGAACGAGGAGCTGGGGTTCAAGGCCGATCTGCGCGACTACGGCGTGGGCGCGCAGATCCTCGTCGATCTCGGCGTGCGCAAGATCCGCCTCATGACGAACAACCCCAAGAAGATCGTGGGCCTCGAGGGATATGGCCTGGAGATCGTGGAGCGGGTGCCGCTCGAGGTCGATCTCACGGACAAGAATATCCAGTACCTGAAGACGAAGAAGGAAAAGCTCGGGCACCTGCTGAACATCAAGCGTTAGAAAGGCATGCGCGTGACGGCGACGAAGAGCGTCGGCCTGGCGGCCCGGCCGCTGGGCCCCGTCCACCAGACGATCCTGGGCCTCATCGTGGAGGAGCCGCGGCACGGCTACCTCATCAAGAAGCTCCTGTGCGAGGGGAACGGTCGTGACTTCGGGATCAACGACGGCCTTCTGTATCCGGCGCTTGCCAGGCTTGAGCGCGAGGGGCTGATCCGCAAGGAAGTGGTCCATCAGGAGAAGAGCCCCTCGAAGCACACCTACCACGCGACCCGGAAGGGGGAGGAGGCGTTTTTCCGCTGGCTCATGGACGCCGCGGGCGAGGAGGATCCCTTCCGATACGACTTCTATCTGCGGTTCGGTTTCCTCGTGAAGGCCACCTTCTTCCGGCACCTCGATCCCCGCGCGGTGCGCCGGAAGGTCGAACGCCAGATCGCCGAGGCGCGTGAGAAGATCCGCGACTTCCGCCGCGTTCGCGAGACGATGGAAGTGGGCGAGGTCGACTGGTACCGGCTCAAGATCATGGACTTCGGCGTGGGCTACCAGGCTCTGA
>JBGPLH010000171.1:0-7256 GCA_041486365.1 Thermodesulfobacteriota bacterium
GCAGCATCCGGACCACGCGCCGGTAGTCCTCGATGGTGGCGGCGGCGCCCTTCATGAGGAAGTCCGGATCGGTGATCTTGCGCACGTACATCCCGAGCAGGTACGGGCGCATGACGGAGAACGGATCGAACTCCGGCCAGAGCGACTGCGCGACCGATTCGAGCGTGGCGATCGTCTTGGCCATGAGCATGATCTCCGCCGGGATGCGCACGTGGTGGCGCGCGATGATCTCGAAGAGGTCGGCGAGGTATCTCGCCACGTCGAGACGCCGCAGCGGGAGATCGCTCCAGCGCTGCAGGAACTCGCGCGTTTCCGACTTGAGCCCCCGCACGTCCACGCGGTCGTCGATGATCCCCATGTCCGAGAAGAGGCGGACCATGCGATCCATGTCCTCGGTGAGGATCGCCACGAGGAACGTGAGCAGCTCGTCGATCCGCTCCGGATCCACGGTGCCTATCATCCCGTAGTCGACGAGGCAGATCCGGTTGTCGGGGAGCACGAAGAAGTTGCCGGGATGGGGGTCGGCGTGGTAGGCGCCGAGCTCGAAGATCTGCTTCAGCACCAGACGCGTGGCGTTCTCCGCGAGCGACTTGCGGTCCAGACCCGCGCGATCGATCTCGTCGAGTCGGTCCACCTTGATCCCCGTCACCTGCTCCATGACGAGCACGCGCGCGGTGCACAGATGCTCGTAGGCGCGGGGGACGTGAACCGTGGGGTCGTCGGCGAGGAGCCTCCCGAAACGCTGCAAGTGGAACAGCTCGCGCGTGAAGTCGATCTCCCGGAGGATCGAGCGCTCGAACTCTTCCACCAGCCCCACGGGCCGGACCTGGCGCGACTCGGGGATCCGCTCCTCGATGAGGGCGGCGAGCATGTGGAGGATGTCGAGGTCGTTCTGGAGCAGGCGCGGCAGATCGGGGCGCTGCACCTTCACGACCACCCGCTCGCCGGTGGGGAGCGTGGCCCGGTGGACCTGGGCGATGGAGGCCGCGGCCAGCGGCACGGGATCGAATTCGGCGAAGATCTTCGGGAGGGGCGCGTGGAGCTCCGCCTCGATCAGGCGCTCCGCCTCCCTCCCCGGGAAGGGCGGGACCTCATCCTGCAGCTTGCGCAGCTCCCGCACGAGCGCGGGGGGCAGGAGATCGGGGCGCGTGGCGAGCACCTGGCCGAATTTGATGAAGGTGGGGCCGAGGTCCTCGAGCGCCATGCGAATTCGCTCCTCGGTGGAGAAGCGAACGCGCTCCTCCCGCGCGTCCCGGGTAAAACGGCGACGAAGGAGGGCGTAGCGGGAGGCGAGGCCGGTGCGATCGAGGAGATCGTCGAAGCCGTGGCGGGCGATGACGGCGACGATCTCGCGCCCGCGGCCGATGTTCTGCAGGGTGCGCGGGATGCGGGTGAGCCTGGACAGGCGCATGCGCGTGCCTCCGAATCCTGCCCTATCACGTGATTCCCGGGGGGGTGCAAGGCGACAGGGCCACGGGTAGAATAGCACCGCCCGCCGCTCCGCGCGGAATGTCGTTCGCGCAGCGGCCGGGACCCGGCGCGGGAGAGACCTTGTCGATCCACCCAGGACCCACGACCCACACGCACCGCGACGCGCGCACCCGGGGCCGGGAGCGGCAGCGCCTCGGCGCCGCGATCGCCCTCACGGCGGTGATCCTCGTCGCGGAGGTGGTGGGCGGCCTGCTGAGCGGAAGCCTCGCGCTGCTATCGGACGCGGGGCACATGGTCGCGGATCTGTCGGCCCTCGTCCTGGCGCTCCTTGCCCTCGCCTTCGCCGAGCGACCCGCGAGCCAGCGCCGGACCTACGGCTGGTACCGCCTCGAGATCCTCTCGGCCCTGCTCAACGCGCTCCTGCTGCTGGGCGTGTGCGGCTTCATCTTCCACGAGGCCTATCAGCGGATCCTCGCGCCAGCCGCAGTCCAGACCGGTCTCGTCCTCGTCGTGGGCACGATCGGCCTTGCCGTGAACCTCCTGGCGTTCTTCATTCTCTCGGGCTCACGGGAGAGCCTGAACCTCCGCGGCGCCGCCATGCACGTGATGGCGGACGCGATCTCCTCCGTCGGCGTCGTCGCCAGCGCCCTCGTGATCCGCTTCACCGGCTGGATGCAGGCCGACGCGGTGGTGAGCGCCGCGATCGGCGTCGGGATCGTGCTCGGCGCCTTCCGCCTGCTCCGCGAGTCGGTCGATATCCTGCTGGAGGCCACGCCGCAGGATGTCGACCCGCAGGAGATCGTCGAGACCCTGCGGCAGGTGTCCGGCGTGCACGCCGTGCACGATCTCCACGTCTGGAGCATCACGAGCGGCATGCCCGCGCTCTCGGTTCATCTGGTGGTGGACAAGGAGTGGTTCCAGGACGGCGGAAGGATGCTGCGGGTGGCGAAGGAGATCCTGATGCGCCGGTTCGGAATCGACCATACGACAATCCAGGTCGAGTCCGAGGAATACACCGCCGAAGCGAACGTGCAGTGGAAGTCCTGAAGGGACGCCGAGTCCCCTCCCCGCGCAGGTCTTCACCCACCGGGCGGAGGAAAGCCTACCTCACGACCGAGAGCGCCAGGAACACGAAGAAGCCGCCCGAGAAGGCGCAGAGCACGTTCACGACGTCGTTGTTCACGAAGCGGGAGCCGGAGTGGAGCACCGTTTCGTGGCCGTCGCAGTGGCGCTTGCGCTCGGTGAGCCCCTGGCAGGCGGGGCAACGGAAGATCGCCTGGATCGTGGCGCCGAAGAATGAGTCGGCGATGCTGCCGAGGAAGCCCGAGACGAGGATCACGAGGAAGAGCTGATTGCCGACGGTGAGGTGGGTGTCGAAGATCAGACCGCTCGACACGACGAGGAGTGAGCCGACAAGGCCGGCCAGGAATCCCAGGCGCGTCACGCCGCCGGACAGGCCCCGCGGCACCGGTTTCAGCGTGGTCATGGAGACGGGCGGGCGCTTTGAGAGGACGCCGATCTCGCTCGACCAGGTGTCGGCGGACACCGCCGCGAGCGTGCCGAGGAACACGTAGTACCAGCGGGCGTCCTTGAAGAAGTAGGCCAGGATGATGATCGCCATGGCCATGCCGCCGTTGGCCATCGACTGATACACGTCGCGCGCCCCCCCCTTCGCAACGATTTCCTCGATCCCGGCCCGCCGGTCGCGCCCGACCTTCCCGACGAGCGTGGACGACACGAAGAAGACGAGGATCGGGAGGGTCCAGCGCCACCCGCCGATCCCGAAGATCACCGTGCCGAGAAGGAAGGCACTGAGCGCACCCGACAGATCGAGCGCCCGGTGGCGGTATGCGACCACGGCGACGATCACGCTCATGCCGACGCCCAGCGAGAAGATGGCGTTCTCCGCGGTCGTGGCGTTCAGCATGAAGTAGGTGAAGAACGCGGAGCCGAGCGCGATCGTCAGGTTGTCCAGGCCCGCCGGCGTCGCCAGCTCGATGCCCGTGGCCAGCAGGGCCACGATCGCCGCAATCCAGAGGATCGTCCCGAGGGGCGCCGCGCCGTAGAAGAGGAGCGTCCCCGCCAGCGCGAGGAAGGACGCGCCGAACATCGTGGCGGTTCCCTCGAGGGTCTTGCGCCCCTTGAGCACCAGGAACTCGTGCCGCCCCCAGCGCCCGCCCACCATCGCCGCCAGCCCGTCCCCCCAGGTGAGGACCTGCATCCCCGCCATCAGCACGGCGAGGTGATCGCGCCAGCAGAAGATGGTGAGGACGAGGAACGCCAGCGCGAAGTAGAGGGTCCCGTAGCGGCCCTCGCCCGCGCCGTGCACGCCGGGGAGCCAGTTGTTGCGCAACGCGAAGACGAGGAAGACGGTGAAGACGGAGGCGATCGCGATGGGGGCGGTGGCGCCGGAGAAGATCAGCGGGGCGACGAAAACGAGAGCGCCCGTGGCGAGGTGAACGATCTTGCGGGTGACCTCGGGATCCACGCGCATGCGGCGGCGCAGCACCTCCGAGAGAACAAGGAAGGCCACGATCGCCAGAGCTACCCCGAAGGCCTCCAGAAGCTGCATCCCCCGATCCCCACGATGCTCGAAACGCGCACCCCCGGGGGGTCCGGGGACGCATTCCTCTATCACGCGGACGGGGGCATTTCAAGTTCCCGATGCCGCTCGCCTGGGAGGTTCATTTCTTGGTTGTTGTCGGCCCTCGCTGCGCTCGGGACCTCCGGGCGTTGACAGGGTCTGCGCCCTGACCCAACCTTCGTGCGCCGCGTGAGCCGTCGCCATCGCGACCGTCGGCCCTGCGCTTCTCCCGAGGACGCTTCATGACGCACCGCGAAGAGGCGGGTCCGAACGCCCAGGGCGCGCCGATCCGCGTCGACGCGGTGGTCGTCGGCGCCGGCCCCGCCGGGCTCATGGCCGCCCGCGCGCTGCACGCGCGCGGGGTGGATTTCGTCGTCCTCGACAAGAAGGGGACGCTGGGGCTGCCGCTCGCCTGCGGGGAGGGGGTCCTGCTCCACGAGCTCGAGAGCCTCGACCTGGATTTCGATCCGCACGATCACGGCACGCTCTCCCGGCGGCAGGTGTTCCTCTTCTCCGGGATCATGAAGCGCTTCTCGATAGACACCTTCGAGCTCGACCGGCCGCGCTTCGAGCGGAGACTGGCCGAGCCCGTCCTTCCGCAAATCCTCCTCGGCGCGCGCGTGCACGACGTGCGCGAGACGCCCGACGCGGTCCTGCTGGACACCGATCGGGGGACCTACGCGGCGCGCATCGCGATCCTGGCCAAGGGGCCGGACAACCGGTGGCCCATGAAACTCGGGATGACCTCCCGCAGGCACGAGATGGTCGTGGCCTACGGCGGGCGCTTCGAGGGATGCAGCATCCCCGACCTCACCTGGACGATCGATCTCCTGGAGGGCCTCGATACGCTGAACTACTTCTGGATCTTCCCCTCGAGCCCCACCACCGCGAACGTGGGGTTCGGATATCTGAACCGGCCGAACCTCGGAATCAACCTGCGGGAGGAGTTCACGAAGGCGGTGCGACGTCACCCGGCGCTCGAGGGGGCGAAGATGACGCTCGAGGTGGGGGGATCGATCCCCGTCTCGGGGGCGCTCGATCGGACCTACACGGCCCGCCTTCTGGCCTGCGGCGACTTCGCGGGACAGGTGGGCGCCCTCGGCGACGGGATCTACTACGCGATGGCGGCGGGCAAGCACGCCGGGGAGGTCGCGGCCGACGCGCTGGCCTCCGGGCGCGTCGACGAGACGACTCTCGCCCCCTACGAGGCGCGCTGGAAGCAGACGTTTGAGCGACCCCTCGAGGCGGGACTGTCCTTCCGCCGCATCCTCGATCGGGCCGTCCGGGCGGATCTTGCCCGGCCCCTCGTGCGAATGCTGCCCGCCCGCCTGGGTCCCGCCATCCTCTTCGGAGGCCACCTGCGGAGAACGCTCGGGTGGATCGACTCCGCCCTGACCCGCCTCGACCGGCGTGCCCCGAGGGCCTGACCCCCCAATTTTCCCCTTGCAGAACCTGGGGAACGCGCGCAAAGACTGCGCTGGACCCCGCCTCCGGGTGGCTCAACAAGTCAATAAGTCATGCCTGGCACCGATCGGGCTTTCCGAGGCCCGGGAAGGCGCGGTCCCTCATGCGGGACGCCCTCCGGCCCCGTTCGGGCGACCTACTTTTCCCTTGCGATCGAGCCGTCGCTGAAGCAAACTCCGCGACGGTAAAACTCTGCCGAAAAAGTTACTTGGGCTTCCTCAGGGCACTGTCGAAACGAACCTGGAATCCACCTCGAGCATCGATTTTCTCGCCTGAAACGAAGGCTTCTCGGCAGCGCCTTGCTTGGCATGAACTTCGCATCGTTATGCCGTCGATGGCATAGTTCGGGAGCGCTTGTTTTAGGCTTCGAGAGTGACTGTTTGCGGCGAGACGCCGGCCGGATGCAAGCCACGGCCTCCAGCCACGGAAGGTTGAGGCACCGGCCGACCGCGAAGAGGATCGCCGACCCGCTTCGGACTCGCCCCATATCCCGAAGCGCCTGACCCGGATTCCCCGGCGCACGCACCGCCGGGCGGTCTCCGCCGTCCGACCCGCAGAAAGGTTCCAACACATGGCACGCATGAGAAGGGGAGTCGGGTACTGCGAGAACTCGCAGTGCGAAGACTATGTGAAGGGCGTGTTCCTGCTGAACCACGGGGACACGTTCTACTGTCCGCGCTGCCGCCAGCTCGGCAAGATCGAGAACGAGCGTGGGTTCTACACCGGCTACTCCGACATCTTCAAGGAAGTCCGCGTCGAGTACAACTTCGATCCCATCAACAACCTGTACCGCGAGATCGCGATCGTCCGCGACGAGAGCCTCTGGGGCCGGAACAACGTCTACACGCTCCAGTCACCGCTCATCAAGACCGAGAAGCGGGCGCTCAAGGTCGCCGAGGCCATCCTGGCCAACCTGAACCGCTACCGCGGCCTCATGGACGGCGACGACATCCCGCGCACGACCGAGATCATCCTCTCGTTCGACGATTCCTACGACGAGTTCGAGCGCAAGCTCCGCAAGCTCTCGGAGGAATGGGAGGCGAGCGGACTTCGCGAGACAACGCGGCTTTCTTGACGCTTTCCGCGCGAAGACGGGCGGCGACGGGGGATCCTCCGGACCCCCCGCCCCTCCCGTCCTCCGCCCTGCGAAGATCCCCGGGCCCTCCAGCCCGGGGATTTTCTATGGGGCCCATTCGGGATAGGATCCGTTGGGGAGGGCGAGGCTCCTGCTGAGCCAGGAAACGCGGACACGCATGAATCACCGAAGGCTTCTCATCTTCACGGGCAAGGGCGGCTGCGGCCGGAGCGCCCTGGCCGCCGCCATGGCCATGGACGCCGCCCGGGCGGGACGCCGCGTCCTCCTGGCCGAGGCGGGCGTGCGTCCCGATCACCCGGGGCGCCTCCATGCTTTCTTCGGCGCGTCCCCGCTCTCGGCCGAACCTCTCCGGCTCTCGGAGCGCCTCTGGGGCGTGCGGATCGACGCGGAGGCGGCCCTGCGCGAGTACGTGCTCCGGCGGGTGCGCTTCCGGTCCCTCTACCGCGCGGCGTTTGAGCGCCGCAGCGTGCGCACCACGATCGCCTTTTTTCCCGGACTCAAGGAATTGATGGTCCTCTGGCGCCTGCGGGATCTGGAGCAGGCGCGCGAAGGTCGCCGCTTTCGCCACGACCTCCTGATCTTCGACGCGCCTTCCACGGGGTTCATCCTCTTCATGCTCCAGCTCCCGCAGGTGGTCGTGCAGGTGCTCCGCAGCGGCTTCTTCGCCCGCGACGCGGCCGA
>JBGPLH010000172.1:0-7131 GCA_041486365.1 Thermodesulfobacteriota bacterium
AGTCCCTGCGCGCGCTGCTCGTGGCGCGGGCGGGAATCGCTGTCGCGCGGCGTCAGCTCGGTGGCAACCCGTCCTGGGCCGGGGTTTCCGCCCTGGCCTTCGACGACGGGGAAACCATCGAGGTGAGCGTCACCGCCCTGGACCCGGACCACCGGCGCGTGCGAAGCACGGGGCGCGTCCCGGGCGGGGAGAGGGTGCTCGAGGCGCTCCTGGCGCTCGGGGATCCGGCGGTGGAGGGGGATGAGTCCATGGTTCGGGGGAGTTTCCGGGAGCGCTGAGCGCCGGGGAGAATCGCGATGGGAAGAATCCGACAGGGAAGCATCCTCGCCGCGGAGGTCTCGGCCGCCGGCGTGCGCGCCGTGGTTCTGGAGCGCGCAGGCGCCGGAGGGCGGGTGACCCTGTGCGAAACCCATCCACTGCCGCCCCCTTCTTCGCCGGAGGCCCGGCACACGGGCATCGCCTCGGCGCTGCGCGACATCGCGCAGGCCGTCGACGAGGGACCCGGCCTGACGACGCTCCGGGAGATCCGGGTGGTGGTCTCCGGCCCCGCACTCACGCTGCGCCTCTTGCGCATTCCGCCGATGCCGGCCCGCGAGATCCCCGCGGCGGTGCGTTACCGCCTCCCCGAGATCTGCGCGACGCCGGCCGATAAACTCGCGCTGGACATGGTCGCTTACGGTGAGGGACGTGTGGCCGGCGCCGGGCGGGATAGCGTGCTGATCGCGGCCATGGAGCGGGCGGAGCTCGACGAGATCATCGGCGCCTTCCAGAGCGCCGGGCTGCGGCCCACGGCTGTGATTCCGCTGGGCGTCGCGCTCCTCATGACGGACTCGATTTCGATGGGCGCGGACGACGGTGAGCGTTCCGTGGCGACGGTGGGGGGGAAGAAGAAGGAGCCGATGCGCGGCGTTCTCGACGTCGGGGCCACGCAGAGCTGCCTCGTGCTCCAGCGCGGGGGGCGCATGCTCCTCACGCGGGAGATCGGGCTCGGAGGCGATCACTTCACGCAGGCGCTGGCGCGGGAGCTGGGGCTGGGGCTCGATGAGGCCGAGAAGCTCAAGCGGACCTACGGTATTCCCGGGGACTCCGACGAGACGGCGCCCGGCGAGGATCCCTCGTTGATCCCGTCGGTCCGGAACCTCCTGCGCCCTCTCGCGGAGCGGCTCGTCGCCGAGGTTAGCCGTTCGATCGAGTTCACGATCCAGGAGCACGGCGGGCCCGGGCTCGCGGACCTGATGATGACGGGCGGAGGCGCGGCGCTTCGCGGACTCGATCGCGGGTTGGAGGAAGGCCTGGGCGCCACGGTGCGCGCGTTCCGGCTCCGCGCGGATCAGTTGATCTTCGTGCCCGGGCCCGGCCCGCACCTCGAGCCGGGAACGAAGGACGATACGCTGGTGATCGCCTCGCAGAGCGCTGCGTGCCTGGGCGCGGCCTGGGAGGATCCGCCGATCAACCTGATGGCCCCAGGACGGTTCTCCTCCGGTGGGCCCGTGGGCCTGCGCGCCGCGGCCCTCGTGATCGTCGGGAGCCTCGCGCTGGGGATCTACGGCGGCTCGCTCTGGCGCGCCGATCGCCGCCTGGACGCCACGCTCCGGGCGCAGGAAGCGCGGATCCGCGTCCTTGCGCCCCGCTCGCTGAGCCGCGAGGCGCTCTCGCCCGAGATCCTCCATGCCCTCGCAGGCGCCATCGATTTCGAAGGGATGTTCCGGGAGCTGGACGTCCTGGTCCCGCCGGGGGTCCTTCTCGAATCCATCCGCCTCGAGCCGCCCCCGGCGGCCTCGGGCGGCGTCGCCATGGGGCCGCGGGTGCTGCGGGTGGAAGGCCTTGCCGCGGGGGGTCCCGAGGCCGCGGAGAGAAGCCTCGCACGGCTGGTCGCGGACGTGGAGCAGTCCGACGCCTTCGCCAATGTCCAGCGCGTGCGATCGGATGAGTCGGGCCGGCGCGGGGCGTCGACGCTCAGGTTCGCTTTCACCTGCGTTATCGAAGCGGGGGCCCTCTGGCGTGAGGGCGGGCAGCCCGCGGAGGAGCCATGAGCCTCGAATCCGGATCGGAATGGAATCTCTCGCGGCTCCGCGCGCCGGCATGGACGGCGATGGCGGTCCTGGCGGCGGCGCTGCTCTACCACGGGATCCTTCATCCCGCCCATCGCGCCATCCAGGAGAAGCGCGCGCGCCTCGAGGCCAACGCCCGGCTGCTCGCAGCCCTGCCGAAGGCCGGGGAGGGCGCCTCGCTCGGCGGCGCGCTTCGGGGCAAGTCGCTGGCCCGGCTCTCGGCGGGCCAGGTTGTCCAGGGGCTCACGGACCTCGCGCACTGGACGGAGATCCGGCGCGTCACGTTCGCGACGCGCGAGGTCACGGCGCTCGACGCCGGTGCGCGGGGAGGGGTTGGCCGGGCGGCCCGCCTCCCGGTGACGGTGAGGCTCGAGGCGCCGGCCGGGGCCTTCGCGATCTACCTCGACGGTCTCGGTGCGCTTCCCTGGCCGGTCGGGGTCAGGGCTTTCGAGATGAAAAGGTCGCCGCAGGCCGCGGAGGGGATGCGGATACGGCTCGACCTGGAGATCTACGGGCTCGCGAGCTGAGGGTCGGCCCGCGCCTTCAGGCCCAGGCCACCGCTCAACCGGAAACCCCATTCAGCCGATAACAAGAAAGGGGATGGCGCGGCTCCGGCGTGACGGAGACCGGGGTGTGCCGCGCCTCGTCTTGCGCGCGGCCGTCCCTGCCCGCGGGGTTAAGGCTGCGCGGGCCATCAAGCGGAAGGAGATTTGCATTGGATCGCCGGCACCGATCCCAGAGCCGCTCCCGCCCGGATTGCGCCCTGCGCGCGCTCGCGCCCTGGCTCGCGGTCCTTCTCGGCGTGTTCCTGCCCGGCGTCCTCCAGGCCGCAGTGTTCGGGATCCCCAACGGCGCCACCAACCCCAACGGCTGGTTCTTGCTGGATGGGACGGCTTCAGGTAACGCCGACGGTGACACGGTCCATCAAATGTTTTTCAAGATCGAGGTGACGGGGAACCAGCTCGACGTGGGAGTCTTCGACGCGTACACCAGCGGCGCGCGCGACTATAGCCGGGGCGGTACTACCAATACGACCTACACGCTCCGGGATCCCGCGGGCACAGTGCTGGTCACGAGGACTGCGAACAACGACACCGCGGTGACACAGAACGTCCTGGCCCATCTGACCGCGGCAGGATTTGCCGCGGCCGCGGCTCCTTTTAACACGACCGGACGGCAAGGCCTCTACGAGCTCGAAGTCACCATGGGGAACAGCAACGAGGTCAATGCGTTCGGTCTCAACATCCCCAACTACCAGGTTTACTCGAGCACCGACACCTCGCCGAACAATCCGGAAAACGGTCAGGTCATTCTCGGATCGCTCGCCAACGACACGGCCCCCTTAGCAAATGTCACCCAGCCGGCAATCCTTTATCCCTACGTGGATCGCGGCTGCCAGCTCACCACCACGAACTTCGACATGGACATCGGCGGAGGTAATCCGGGTGCCGGATCGAGTGGAACGTTGTTTTCGCGCCTGGGGACGAACACGGCGCTCACGATGTCCGGAGCGACGGTCGCGGCCGACGACAACGTGAACCCCATCCAGCAGAATACGAAGGCGCAGGACTACGGCATCTGGCGGCTCGAGAACGACATCGGCACGCAACAGAACCTGGTCGACTGGAGGGTGGCGGACTACACGGGTGTGACGACTCCCGGCGCGAACCTGCCGCATCGCCCGAGCGCCCCGTTCCGGATCTACCTGCCCGCGGACGGCACGATTCCCGGCACGCCGGTCGCCCCCGTCGAACCGCGGATCGAGCAGTCGCTGACGCCCCTCACGCCCTCGGGCGGCGGCGGCCCCGGCGGTCCGAACCCGCCCGTCGCCGGCTCGACGAGCTATTTCGAGGTGAACGTCGCGCTCACCAATCCCACCGCGAGCGCCATGACCGGCGTGACGCTCACGGCGAACGTCCCCGGCGCACCGGTCCTCTATGAATCGAGCAACCCGCCCCTCATCACGGCCGGCGCCCAGGTCACCGGTGGCGGAGCGATCTCCTCCCAGCCCGCCGACGGCGGTTCGGGCAACGTGGTCGCCACCTGGGCCACCGTCGCCGCGGGGGCGACCGTCTCGCTCACCTACTCCGTCGCGGTGACGCCCGCGGGGGCCGGATCGATCAACGTCACCGCCACGCCCGCGAGCGGAAACGGCACGCGGCTCACCTACACGCCGGCTTTCCAGAGCGCCACCTTCCCCCGCACGGAGAACACCGGTCCGCTCTGCCAGCTCAGTGTGCAGGCCGGCACCGCCGTGCCGAACGCGGTGGCCCTCGAGGCGCTCGAGGCGCGGGGCTACGCGGGCCAGGTGCGTCTGGCCTGGACCACGGCCGCCGAGTGGTCGAACCTGGGATTCAACGTGTACCGGGCGCAAGCTCCCGCGGGAGCCCCCATGCAGGTGAACCGCGCGCTGATCCTCGGCGCGGGGACCTCGTCCTACCGGGCGGACTACCTCTTCGTCGATCCCGACGTGCGCGACGGGTCGAGCTACGCGTACTGGCTCGAGGACGTGGATCGCGCCGGAAGGCGCACGCTCCACGGGCCCCTGTTCGCGACGGCGGGTGGTGAGCCGGCGCCCGCGATCGATACCGCGACGCTGGATCGCGTGGCGGGAGCGGATGGAGATCTTTCGGTCGGGGCGCTGGCGGCGCTCTCGATCGTTCCCCAGGAGAGCAGGGCGTCCGGGCCCGGCGCGCCGGCGCGGGCCGCGGCCAGCGCCGCCATGGCCCCGGCCGTGGGGCCCCGCCCGATCGCTCGGGTCCTCTCGCAGGACGAGACGGGGATGCTGGTCGAGATCAAGGTGCCCAGGGCCCGCCTCGCTCCCGTGACGCTGGACGGCGCGCCCTACACCGATGTCACGATGGAGGGCTTCTCGCATATCGCCGAGCCGGGCCACCCGGCGCTCCCGGAGGTCGGTGTCCCGATCCCGATCCCCGACGTCGCCGACCTGCGCATCGAGGTGGAAGACGAGAGCCGGCGGCGAATCGCCGGCCCGGTCCTCCCGGCGCCCGCGCCCGACTACACGCTCCAGCCCGATGGAAGCCTGGCTGCGTCCTACGCGCCGGACATGGCGATCTATGGCGGCGCTGCATACCCACAGGCCGTCGTGACGCCGGGCGGAAGCGTTCGGCAGGGAGACACGCGGCTTCTCGTTCTGCGGATCGATCCGGTGGCTTGGGATCCCGCGACGGGTACGCTCACCCAGGCGACGCGGCTGCGCGCGCGGATCCGGTTCGAGGGGGCCAGCGCCGCCGATGCGCGGAGCGAGCCCGACGCGAGGCGCGTGAACCAGTTCATGGTGGCCTCGCGGGGCGCGATCCGGATCGGCGTGGATCGAACGGGAATACAGCGGGTGAGCGGGCAGGCGCTCCTGGACGCGGGCCTCCCGGCTGACACCGATCCGCGCCTGCTGTCGCTCTACGTGGGAGGGCAGGAAGCGGCGATCCTCGTGGAAGGGGAGGAGGACGGCGTTCTCGACGCGGGCGACGCCATCGTTTTCCATGGCGACGCGCTCGATAACGATCACGCCCTCGCCCGTACGTACTGGCTGGTGCCGGGAACCCTCGCGGGCGCGCGCATGGCCGATCTCGACGGGACGCCTTCAGGCGCCGATTCCGGGGAGAGCACGACCCCGGCGGTGGTGCGCCTCGAAAAGAACCTCGTCTACGTGCCCTTCGTGCTGAACGGCGCGATCTCGAACTTCGTCGGCGACTCGATCTTCCAGAACCCGCGCGACGAGGTGCTCTCCCTCGTGGGCGTGACGGGCGGCGCGGCGGAGCTCCGCTTGCGCGTGCAGGGAGCGACCACGGACGACAACGTCGATCCCGATCACCACCTGCAGGTGTCCGTGAACGGCGTCACCGTGGGAGAGGCCCGCTGGGACGGCTTCGGCGCCTTCGAAGGATCCTTCGTCCTTCCTCCGGGGACGCTGGTGGAGGGTGCCAACCAGGTGCGCTTCACGCCCATCGCGGACACGGGCGCGCAGTTTGACTTCGATTACGTGGACTGGGTCGAGATTCGCTACACGCGGAGCCTCGGCGTGGCAGGCCCCGCGCTCGCCTTCGAGACGAGCGCCGCCGGGGACCACATGGTCTCGGATCTGGACGGGCCCGCGGCGATGCTGCTCGACGTGACCGATCCCCTCGCGCCCGAACGCGTAAAGGGCGGCCTGGCGGGCGCGGAGACACTCGCCTTCGCGGCAGGGGAGGGGACACGGCGCCTCGAGGTGGCGACGGAAGCGGGCTTCGTCACGCCCGCGTCCGTGAGCCTTGACACGCCGAGCAGCCTGCACGACGCCCCGGGGACCGACTGGCTCGCCATCGCGCACGAAAGCCTCCTGGCGGGAACGCAGCCGCTGGCGGCGCTCCGCGCGTCGGAGGGCCTGCGCGCCCGGATCGTCGACGTGCAGGACGTGTACGACGAGTTCGGCACGGGCGATCCGGATCCGCAGGCGATCCGGGACTTCCTCGCGTGGCAATACGAGCGGGGCGGCGCGCCCAGGCTGCGCTACGTGCTACTGGTCGGCGACGCGTCCAGCGACGAGCGCAACTGGCTGCACGGCCCGAACCGGAACCTGATCCCGGCGCCGCTGCGCGACGGGACCTACACCGAGCGCGCGAGCGACAACTGGTACGCGGCGTTCCTCGGGGACGACGCGGTCCCCGACGTGGCCCTCGGCCGGCTTCCCGTGAAGGACGCGGCCCAGCTCGCGGGGGTCGTCTCGAAGATCCTCGCCTACGCGGCCCAGCCCCTGGGGCAGGACTGGCAGCGGAGCGCGCTCCTCGTGGCGGACGACGGCTTCCACGCGTTCCAGGCGGGGGAGGCGGCGCTCTTCGAGGGGGCTTCCGATGCGATGGCACGCTGGCTTCCCCCCGGCTTCGACGCGCTCCAGCTCTACCTGTCGGCGATTCCGGAAGCCGACCAGGCCGCCGTCGCGCGGCAGGCGATCCTCGACGCGCTGAACTCGGGGCGGCTCTTCGTGTCGTATATCGGGCACGGCGCCATCACGCTCTGGGCCGACGAGGTGATCTTCCGCGCGGCCGATCTGGCCTCGCTTCACAACGCGGACCGTCTTCCCTTC
>JBGPLH010000173.1:0-7098 GCA_041486365.1 Thermodesulfobacteriota bacterium
AGCTCGAGCTCGATCATGGCGGAGCACCGCTTCGGCAGCCAGTACTACTTCCTCCAGCGGCAGGCCGTCGCGGCCATCGCGGGGCTCGTCGCGCTCGGCGCGCTGAGCCGCGTCCGGTATCGCTTCCTCGAGAAGATCGCGGTGCCGTTCCTCGTCCTGTCGGTGGTGCTGCTCGTGGCGGTGCTTGTCCCGGGGATTGGCGCGCGTGTGGGGGGCGCGCAGCGCTGGATCCGGCTGCCGGGCTTCAATGTTCAGCCGGGAGAGATCGCCAAGCTCGCGCTCGTGATCTTCGGCGCCCGCATGCTCGCGCGGATGGGGGATCGGGTGCGCGACTTCACGACCGGGTTTCTCCCCCTCGTGGGAGTGGGAATCGTGCTCGTGGCCCTGCTCCTGCTCCAGCCCGACTTCGGCAGCGCGGTGACCATCATGGCCCTCGTGGCGGTGATGCTGTTCGTGGCGGGGACCCGGCTGGCGTATCTAGGGTACGGGGCGCTCCTCGCGATCCCGGGGATCGTGGGGCTCGCCGTCGTATCCCCCTACCGCCTCACGCGCATCCTCTCGTTCCTCGATCCCTGGAGCGCGCGCTCCGGGACCGGCTACCAGATCGTCCAGTCGTTCCTCGCCTTCGGATCGGGCGGGCTCACGGGCGTGGGGCTCGGGGCCGGGCGGCAGAAGCTCCTGTATCTCCCGGAGGCGCATACGGACTTCGTCTTCAGCGTGATCGGGGAGGAACTGGGGCTGGCGGGCGTGGCCGGGATCGTCGCGCTGTACGGCGTGCTGCTGTGGCGGGGGATCGGGATCGCCGTGCGGGCGGAGGACCCCTTCGGAGCCTTCGTGGCCGTGGGGATCACGTCGCTGATCGGGCTGCAGGCGATCATCAATATGAGCGTGGTGACCGGGATGCTCCCGACCAAGGGGCTCACGCTGCCGCTGGTGAGCTACGGCGGCTCCTCGACGATCGTCTGCCTCGCGGGGATCGGCGTCCTCCTGGCCATCGGGGCCCAGACGCCGGCCGCGAGGCGCTGAGTGCGCCTCCTCGTCGCGGGCGGCGGGACGGGCGGGCACCTTTTTCCGGGCATCGCCCTCGCGCAGGAGGCGATGGCGCGGGACCCGCGAAGCGCGGTGCTGTTCGTGGGGACCGCGCAGGGGCTGGAGAGGCGGTTGATCCCGAAGGCCGGGTTTCCGCTCCGATTCATCCGCGCGAGCGGGATCAAGGGGCTGGGGCTCCGCGGCGCGGCGAAAGCGATCGTCGTGATCCCGCGCGGCATCTGGCAGTCGATGGGGATCCTGCGGGAGTTCGGGCCCGACGTGGTCATCGGCGTCGGCGGGTACGCCTCCGGGCCGGTGGTGCTCGCGGCGGCGCTGATGGGGCTCCCGCGGGCCGTGATCGAGCCGAACGCCATTCCGGGGATCACCAACCGCGTGCTCGGCCGGCTGGTGCAGGAGGTGTACGTGGCCTGGGAAGAGACGGCCGCACGCTTCCCCGCGGGCAGGGCGATCGTCACGGGGAACCCCATCCGCCGGGAGATGGTCGCCCGGGAGAGATCGGCGCGGGAGGCCGCTGCCCCGTTCTCGGTGCTCGTCTTCGGCGGCAGCCAGGGCGCGCGCCGGATCAACCAGGCCGTCGCTGCGGCGCTCGACGCGCTGGGAGAGGACGCGAAGGCGATGACCTTCACGCACCAGACGGGCGCCGCGGATCTCGAAAGTGTTCGATCGGCCTATGAGGCGCGGGGACTGCGCGCGGAGGTCGCCCCCTTCTTCGACGACATGGCATCGCGCTACGCCGCCGCGGATCTCGTGATCTGCCGGGCGGGCGCGACGACGGTGGCGGAGCTTTCCGCCGCGGGGAAGGCGTCGATCCTGATCCCTTTCCCCTTCGCGGCCGACGATCACCAGACGGCCAACGCCCGCGTGCTGGAGCGGGCGGGCGGCGCGCGCGCGATCGCCGAGCGCGATCTGACCCCGGAGGGTCTGGCCGCGACCATCCGGGAGATCGCGCGCACGCCGGGGCGGGCCGCGGAGATGGGCGCGCGGGCCCGCGCGGCGGGCCAGCCCGATGCGGCGGGTGTCATCCTCGATCGGCTCTCCGCGCTCGCGGCGCGGGGCTGACGGGACACCGCCGGAGCGATCCGGACGCAAAGGACAACCAAGTCCAAAGAGGGCGATCATGTACAAGCGCATCCAGAGCATCCACTTCGTCGGGATCGGCGGGATCGGCATGAGCGGCATCGCCGAGGTGCTGTTGAACCTCGACTACCGCGTCACCGGGAGCGATCTCGCGGAAAGCGACACGGTCGCGCGGCTGCGCACGCTCGGCTGCCGCGTGGCCCTCGGCCACCGGGCAGAGAACATCGAGGATCCGCACGTGGTCGTGATCTCCTCCGCCGTGCGCCCGAGCAACCCGGAGGTGCTCGAGTCACGCCGCCGGAACATCCCCGTGATTCCAAGGGCCGAGATGCTCGCGGAGCTCATGCGCATGAAGTACGGCGTCGCGATCGCCGGGACCCACGGTAAGACCACGACGACGAGCATGGTCGCGGCGCTCCTCGCCGCGGGCGGGCTCGATCCGACCGTCGTGATCGGCGGCAAGGTGAACAGCCTCGGCACGAACGCCCAGCTCGGCCAGGGAGAGTTCCTCGTCGCGGAAGCCGACGAGAGCGACGGGTCCTTCCTCCGCCTCTCGCCCACCATCGCCATCGTCACCAACATCGATCCAGAGCACCTCGACTTCTACCGCGACCTGGAGCACCTCCAGGAGACCTTCCTCGCCTTCGTGAACAAGGTCCCCTTCTACGGCGCGGCGATCCTCTGTCTTGACGAGCCCAACGTGCAGGCGCTGATCCCGAAGGTCGAGAAGCGCATCATCACCTTCGGCCTCTCGACGCAGGCGGATTTTCACGCGACCGGCGTGGAGTTCGACGGCTTCTCGTCGACATTCACCGCCCGGGGGCTCGGAGAGGATCTCGGCCGCTTCCACCTGCGGATGCCGGGGCGGCACAACGTGACGAACGCGCTCGCCGCTATCGCTGCGGCCCGTGAGCTCGACATCCCGGTAGCCCGCGTGCGGGAGGGGATCGAAGGGTTCAGCGGCGTGCAGCGGCGCTTCCAGGTGAAATCCGACGCGGGCGGGATCCTCCTGATCGACGATTACGGCCATCACCCGCAGGAAATTCGCGCAACGCTGGCGGCGGCCAAGGAAGGTTTCGGGCGCCGCACCGTGGTCGTTTTCCAGCCCCACCGGTACTCCCGCACGCGAGACCTGCTGGAGGATTTCTTCACGGCCTTCAACCAGGCCGACGTGCTGATCCTCATGGAGATCTACGCGGCCGGCGAGGAGAAGATCCCCGGCGTGGGCGCGCACCTCCTGCTGGAGGGGATCCGCGCCCACGGCCACCGCGAGGTGATGCTGGCTCCCGAGCGGGAGGAGATCCCGGCGCTGCTCGAGGGCATTGCGCGACCGGGCGACATGGTGATCACGATGGGCGCGGGCGACGTGTGGAAGGTAGGCGAGGCCTTCCGCCAGAGGCGCGAGAATCGGGCCTGAGGTTCGCTGCGACGCAGGGGCCGATACCGGCGGATACGCCGCTCGCCACCGCCGGATGCAAGGATCCCCCCATGCAGGAAGCGCTCAGGCGGCTCTACGCGGATCGGTTCGGCCATCGGGTTTTCTTCGGCTTCCCGATGTCGAAGGTCACCACGTGGCGCGTGGGCGGCCCGGCGGAGTGCCTGCTTCACGTGGAAAATGTCGCCGACCTCCGCGACGCCGTGAAGATGGCGCGCGAACACGGGCTCCCGATCACGCTGCTCGGAGCCGGCTCAAACCTCCTCGTGCGAGACGGCGGGATCCCCGGGGTGGCCATCTCCTTCGCCCGGGGGTTCCGCGAGCACGGTCTACGGCGCCGGGACGACGAGGGCGCGGTGCTCTGGGCTGAGGCCGGCGTGAAGATCAACACGTTCCTCGCCTTCGCGCAGGCGGGCGGGTGGACGGGGCTGGAGTTCCTCTCGGGCACACCGGGAACCATGGGCGGCGCGGTGGCGATGAACGCGGGCGTTCACGACCGGGAGGTGAAGGATACGCTCATGTCGCTCCTGTTCATGGACGCGGAAGGTGAGCTGCACACGCGGGCGCGGGCCGCGATCGAGTTTCGCTACCGCGGCATCGAGCTCCCGGCGGGGTCGGTGATCTGCTCGGCCGACTTCGCCGTGACCCGCGATGATCCCGCGCACGTGAAGGAACGGATGAGGACGCTGTTCAACCGGCGCAAGAGCACGCAGCCGCTCACGCTGCCCAACGCCGGGTCGGTCTTCAAGAACCCGTCGGGCGACTACGCGGGGCGCCTGATCGAGGAAGCCGGGCTGCGCGGCGCGCGGATCGGAGGCGCGGCTGTGAGCGAGGTGCATGCGAACTTCATCGTGAACCTCGAGGGAGCGCGGGCCTCGGACATCCTCGCGCTCATCCATCGGGTGCAGCAGCGGGTCGAGGCGACGAAGGGGATCCGTCTCGAGACCGAGGTGCGGGTGGTCGGAGTCGACGCACCCGCGGAAGGAGCCTAGATGGCCAGGGGAATCACGGCGTCCCGGACCGCGCAGCCGCCTCGGAACCGGGTGGGGCTCGGGCTGCGTCTCAGGCGCGCGCTCCAGCAGTCGCGTCGACGCGCCGGGCGCGTGGCCTGGATCGGCGCCGCGGCACTGCTCACGGCGTCGGTGACCGTGGCGTCGGTGGCCTTCGTCTATACGATCACCCGTTCTTCCTACTTCCGCGTGAGTGCGGTCGAGGTGCGGGGGACGAGCCGGCTGTCCAGGGCCGAGGTGGTCCGGCTCATGGGGCTGGATCGCGGCGCGAGCATCTTCTCCGTGCCGGCGCGCCGCCACGAGCGCGCGATCGCGCGCAACCCCTGGGTCGAGCGCGCCGTGGTGCGGCGTCAGTTCCCCGACCGCTTGATCGTGGACGTCACGGAGCGCAGGGCGCGGGCCCTCGTGAACCTCGGCAATCTCTCCTACGTGGACACGGAGGGAGTGGTGTTCAAGAAGGTGGCGCGGGGCGACAGCCTCGACTTCCCGGTCATCACAGGGCTCCGGCCGAGCGACCTCACGACGCCCGGTGGTCACGCGCTGCTCTCGCGGGCACTCGAGCTCCAGACGCTGCTCGAGCGCGACGCGCGCTTCGGCCCTTCGAAGATCTCGGAGATCCACGTCTCGCGCGAGACCGGCCTCAGCGTGATCACCACGGGCGATGCCACGGAGATCCGATTCGGCCCGGACAATTTTCCCGTGAAGCTCGAGGCACTTGCGAAGCTGCTTCCGCTGCTGGAGCGGGAAGGGGTGCGCGCACGGATGATCGATCTGGGATTCAGGAACATGGCGGTGGTGAAGCCCCGCGGCGATGCGCCGGACGGGAACACCGTGGGATTGTGACCATCACACGCTGGGGGGAGCAATGGCGAAGAGGGATAACCTGATCGTCGGCCTGGACATCGGGACAACCAAGGTTTGCGCGATCGTCGGCGAAGCCTTCGACGAGGGACTGTCGATCATCGGGATCGGTTCACACCCTTCCCGCGGTCTGCGCCGGGGCGTCGTCGTGGACATCGAGAGCACCGTTGATTCGATCCGCAAGGCGGTGGAGGAGGCCGAGCTGATGGCCAATACCGAGATCTCGACGGTGTACGCCGGGATCGCGGGAGGGCACATCAAGAGCTTCAATTCGCACGGCATGGTGGTCGTGAAGGATCGCGAGATCAGCGATCGCGACGTGCAGCGGGTGATCGAGGCGGCCCAGGCCGTCGCCATTCCGATGGACCGGGAGGTGATCCACAGCCTCCCCCAGGAGTTCGTGATCGACGACCAGGACGGCATCCGCGAGCCCATCGGGATGAGCGGCGTTCGGCTGGAAGCCAAGGTCCACATCGTGACCGGCGCCGTGACGAGCGCGCAGAACATCATCAAGTGCGCCAATCGGGCCGGCCTGAACGTGGCGGACATCGTGCTGGAGCCACTGGCCTCGAGCGAGGCGATCCTCTCGGACGACGAGAAGGAGCTGGGCGTCGCGATCCTGGACATCGGCGGAGGGACGACGGACCTCGCGATATTTTCCGGCGGCAGCATGAAGCACTCTTACGTGCTCGGCCTGGGTGGGGACCACATCACCAACGACATCGCCGCGGGCCTGCGAACCCCCGCGGCCGACGCCGAGCGGATCAAGAAGATGTACGGCTGCTGCTTCGCGCGCCTGTGCGCCGCGGACGAGCGGATCCAGGTGCCGAGCGTCGGCGGCCGCCACCCGCGGGAGCTGTCACGCAAGACGCTCGCCGACATCGTCGAGCCGCGCATGGAGGAGATCTTCGGGTTGATCCGGGAGGAGATGCAGCGGGTCGGCCTGGTCCGCGCCATGCCGGCGGGAATCGTGCTCACGGGAGGGAGCAGCCTGCTCGAGGGAATGCCCGAGCTCGCGGAGGAGGTGTTCGAGCTGCCGGCCCGGCGTGGCGTCCCGGAGAACGTCGGCGGGCTCCAGGAGGTCGTGGGAAGTCCGATGTACGCCACCGGCGTGGGACTGGTGATCTTCGGCAGCCGCCAGCGCGCGGCCAGCCGCTTTCGGATCCGGGACTCGCACAACATCTTCTCGAAGGTGAAGATGCGCATGCAGGAGTGGTTCACCGAGCTGTTCTAAACCGGAGGTCCGCTGCCCGGACGACCCCTTCGACGGAGGGGCCGACTCCGGCGAAGCAGGGGCCGGGAAGGTCCAGGAGAAGGCGTCATACTGAGGGGGGGAGCCATGTTCGAGTTCGACGAAGGTCAGGGCAGGTCGGCGAAAATCAAGGTCGTCGGCGTGGGAGGCGGAGGCGGGAACGCTATCAACACGATGATCGCATCCGCGCTCTCGGGTGTGGAGTTCATCGCGGCCAATACCGACGCGCAGGCGCTCGAGAACAGCCACGCGACCATGCGGCTGCAGCTCGGCGGCCTGCTGACGAAGGGGCTCGGAGCGGGCGCCAACCCGGAGGTGGGCCGCAACGCGGCGATCGAGGCCCGCGAGCAGATGCAGGAGCTGCTCTCCGGGGCGGATATGGTCTTCATCACGACGGGCCTCGGCGGCGGGAC
>JBGPLH010000174.1:0-7022 GCA_041486365.1 Thermodesulfobacteriota bacterium
TCCACCTCGACTACGTCCGGTCTCCCCTTCCGTTGAGGAACGGGCGCGGCGCGCGCCCCCCGGCGTTCGGCACGACCGCCGCGGCCATCGGACGCTTCCGGAAGGAGACGGGACGTGTCGGTCCACCCCGCGAGATCGCCGGCGGTGATCGCGCCGCCTTCGAGGCGTGGCGCCGCGATCGGCTGACGGATCTCCTGCGCGGACTGCGGCGGGTGCTCGAGAGCGCGCGGCCGGGGATTGTCCTCTCGGCCGCGGTGATGCCCGAGCCCGGGGAGGCCGCGCGGCGCGCGGGGCAGGACTGGCCCCGGTGGACGGAGGAAGGGATACTCGATCTCGTCGTGCCGATGGACTACGCCACGGACATCGTCGCCTTCGACCGTGCGGGCCGCGCCTGTGTCGCGAGGCGGGGAAAGGCCCTGATGCTGATCGGCGTCGGCGCATGGCGCATGGGCGGAAACGCAGGCGCCATCGCCTCGCGCGTCCAGCGCGCGACGGACCTCGGTGCGGACGGGGCCGTGCTCTTCTCCCACGACAACCTCGCGGCGCGGCGCAATGTGTTCGGGAGGCTCGGCGATCTGCTTCGAGCCGAGGGGATCGCGGGACGGGACGCCGCCCCGGAAGGCGGCGGGACGGCAAAGGGAGCCCGGTGATCGCTCAGCGGGGCGGCGGCACGTAGCACATCTCGCGGGCGACGGCTTCCCGCGCGTCCTCTCCGCAGAGGGTCCCCACCAGGTGCAGCGCCAGATCGATCCCGCAGGCGACGCCGCCCGACGTGAGCAGGTCGCCCCCGTCCAGCACGCGCTCCTCTCGCACGCGCACGCCCGGCCAGGCGCGCAGCGCGTCGAGGAGCCGTGGATGCGTCGTCGCGTCGCGGCCCGCGAGCAGCCCCGCCTCAGCCAGCAGGAACGCCCCCGTGCAAACGGAGGCGAAGCGCTCCGTGATGGGCTTGCGCTCCCGCAGGAAGCGAATCGTGAGGGAGTCATTCATCGCCTCCCGTCTCCCCTTCCCTCCGGGGATGACGAGCAGATCCAGATCGGGCGCGTCGCCCAAGGGGACGTCCGCACGGAGCCGGAGGCCGTGGTTGCCCCGAAGCGGATCCATGGAACGGGCGATCGCGTGAAGCTCCGCGGCGCCGGGGCGGAGCTCCGCCAGCGTTCCGAAGACCTCCCAGGGCCCCGCGACGTCCATTTCCTCGACGCCCTCGTAGAGCAGGAAGCCGATCTTGATCCGGGGCAGCTCGCTCATGCTCTTCACCTCGTGCAGGGGGGATGCGCTTGACGATCCCACGACCCATGACTAGTCTCGGACGGCGCACGTGAACGGTCGCGTTCGGAACGGAGAACCGATGAAGCTCAAGGGAAGGAAGGCGCTCGTCACGGGAAGCTCCCGCGGGATCGGACGCGGGATCGCCTTAGCACTCGCCCGCGAGGGGGCCGACGTGGCCGTCAACTACCGCAAGAACGCGGAGGAGGCCGGGAAGACCGTCCGCGAGATCGAATCGCTCGGGGGCGAGGCGATCGCGGTGCAGGCCGACGTGTGCGATTTCGGGGCCGTTCAGGCCATGGTGGACCGCGTGCTCGAGCGCTGGAAGCGCCTGGACATTGCGGTGGCCAACTCCGGCGTGGCCTCCCGTGTGGAACCCATCGCCGCCATGGATCCGTCGAACTGGAACCGCGTGATCGGGATCAACCTGACCGGCGTGTTCCACACGCTTCGCTGCGTCGCGCCGCCGATGATCGAGCAGCGCTCCGGCGTGATCCTCGCCGTCTCGAGCATCGGCGCCGACACCTGCCAGGAGGGCGGCGCTCCCTACCACGCGTCGAAGGCGGGCGTGAACGCGATGATCCGCGTGCTCGCGAAGGAGGTAGCCCCCTTCGGCGTGCGCGCGAATGTGGTCGCGCCGGGCCTCATCGCCACCGACATGGGCGACAAGCTGATCAAGTTCCACGGACAGGCGGTGGTGGCGGGGATTCCGCTCGGGCGCGTGGGGCAGCCCGAGGATGTGGGGGCGCTCGCCGCGTTCCTCGCTTCCGACGACGCGGGCTGGATCACCGGGAAGATCTTTCGCGTCGACGGCGGGGCGTTCACGGCCGGAGGCTAGGCGCCCGACGGGCGCGGCTCACCGCAGCAGCCGTGCATGCTCGATCTTGATGCACAGGTCCTGCACGACGGTGCGTCCGGCCGCCCGGGCCCGCGCCGCCGCTTCCTCGTTCACGATCCCGAGCTGGAGCCAGATGAGCGGCGCTTCGATCCGGAGCGCGTCGCCCATCAGCTCCGGCACCGCCTCCGCGCGGCGGAACACGTCGATGATGTCCACCCCGCGTCCGATCTCCGGGAGCGACGCGAAGCAGCGCTCCCCGAGGACCGATCTCCCCGCGAGCGCTGGATTCACCGGGATGATCCGGTAGCCCGCCGACTTCAGATACGCGGCCACTCCGTGGCTGGGGCGGTCGGGGCGATCCGAGATGCCCACCACGGCGATTGTCCTGGCGCGGGACAGCGCATGTCGAATCGCGGCGTCGCCGGGGTTGGGCGTCGTCATCGGGAATGTCTACCGGCCCGCCGGGGGAAGCTCCCTGCGCCGGGAGGCGCGGGGGGAAAACACCTTGGTCTCCTTCCCCTCGTGCAGGCGCACGCCGAAGAAGTAGCAGCACTGGTAGTGGTCGAGGTCGTTGTTGAAGACGCGTTTCTTTCCGTCGTTCCACACGATTCGGGCGAACGCGCTGCCGCCGGGGAGCGTGCTGGTGATCAGCTCCACCACATGCCCGACGCCCCAGGCGCGGTAGCGCATGTGATAGACCGTGTCTCCCGCCCGCAGGAAGAGACGCTTGGGCTCGTCGATCGGCGCCACGTCGAAACTCTTCGGAACGTTCTTTCACGCAGCCGGCGTTCAGCCGGACCGGACCGGGCCTGAGCATAACAGAGGACCAGCGGCCGTGCTATCCTTTCGGTCCCTTGAAGCCCGCTGATTTCCATTACGATCTCCCCGTCGGCCGCATCGCGCAGCGCCCCTGCCGTCCGCGCGACGCGGCACGGCTGCTCGTGCTGCCTCTCGCGCCGGAGGGATCCCCCCGGCATGCGACCTTCGGCGATCTGCCCGACCGCCTTCTGCCCGGCGATCTGCTCGTGATGAACGACACACGCGTGGTCGCTGCACGCGTACGCGGATGGAAGACGGCCACGGGCGGGCGGATCGAGATCCTGATCCTCGAGGAAGATTCGCATCGCCGCTTCCGGGTGCTGGCGCGGGGGCTCGGGCGCGCACCGGTCGGAACGAAGCTCGCCTTTGCCGCGCCGGACGCGTCAGGCGAGGAGGCACTCGCGGCGGAAATCGTCGCGCGGCACGATGACGGCACGCTCCTGCTTGCCTTCGAGGGGCCCAGTGCGGAGGATCCGACGCGGCTGGGCGAGATGCCGATCCCGCCCTACATCCGCGGCGGGCGGGCGGACGCGAGCGACGTGGAAGACTACCAGACCTGCTTCGCCGATCGGCCGGGCGCGGTGGCCGCGCCCACGGCGGGGCTGCACTTCACGCCGCGACTGCTGGACCGCCTCGATGCCCGCGGGGTCCTGCGCGCGCGCGTCACTCTCCACGTGGGCTGGGGGACCTTCGAGCCCCTCCCGGAGGAGGTGGATCTGACAGGGGCGCGCCTGCACGCGGAACGCTTCGAGGTGACGCAGGATGCCGCGGGGGCCGTGAACGCCGCGCGCGCGGAAGGACGGCGCGTGATCGCCGTCGGGACGACGAGCGCCCGCGTACTCGAGAGCGCCGCGACGCCGGAGGGCCGGATCGTGCCCGGCCCGGGGACGACCGATCTCTTCATCCGCCCCGGCCACCGCTTCCGGGCGCTCGACGGCCTGCTCACGAACTTCCACCTGCCGCGATCGAGTCTCCTCGTGCTGGTCTGCGCCCTCGCCGGGCGCGAGCGCGTGCTCGGCGCCTACCGCGATGCGGTCCGCCTGGCCTACCGCTTCCACAGCTACGGCGACGCGATGCTGATCCTCTGACCGGAGGTCCCTCGCGAAGCGAGGGCCGACTTCTAACCTGAGGTCCCTTTGCGCTTCACCCTCCTCTCCAGAGACGTCGACACCGCCGCACGCGCGGGCGTGCTCGTGACGCCCCACGGCGAGGTGCGCACGCCGGCTTTCATGCCGGTCGGAACCCAGGGCACCGTGAAGGCCATGCTCCCCGCGGAGCTCCGCGAGCTCGGCACGGAAATCGTCCTCGCGAACACCTACCACCTGTCGCTGCGGCCCGGCGCGGCGCTGATCCGGCGCGCGGGCGGGCTGCACGCCTTCATGGGCTGGGACGGCCCGATCCTCACGGACTCCGGGGGCTACCAGGTCTTCTCGCTGGCGTCACTCCGGAAGATCGACGAGGACGGCGTGCGCTTCCGTTCCCACCTGGACGGCGCCGAGCACCACCTCACGCCGGAAGCGGCCATCGAGATCCAGGAGGATCTGGGTGCCGACATCGCGATGGTGCTCGACCAGTGCCCAGCGTACCCCGCCCCCCGGGAGGACGTGGCCGAGGCGGTGGCGCGCACGCTCCGGTGGTCCGAGCGCTGCGCCCGGCGGGCGCGCCGTAAGGACCAATCGCTCTTCGGGATCGTGCAGGGAGGCGTCCACCCCGATCTGCGCGAGAAGAGCGTCGCGGGAACGATCCGGCTCGATTTCCCCGGCATCGCCATCGGGGGCGTGAGCGTGGGCGAGCCGCGCGCGCTCCAGCGCCGGATCGTTGCCCAGGTGGCGCCCCTGCTCCCGGCCGATCGCCCGCGCTACCTCATGGGCGTCGGGTTCCCCGAGGACATCCTGGAGGCGATCGCCTGCGGGATCGATCTCTTCGACTGCGTCGTCCCCACGCGGCACGGCCGCAACGGCAGCGTCTTCACGGGCGACGGCCTGATCAATATCCGCAACGCGACGCACGCGGACGAGTTCAGCTCGCTCGATCCCGGCTGCTGCTGCCCGGCCTGCGCGGCCTTCACCCGTGCCTACGTGCGCCACCTGGTGCTCGCCCGGGAGATCACCGGCGTTCGCCTGTGCACGATCCACAACCTTCACTTCTATCTCTCGCTCCTCGCTGGCGCCCGGGAGGCCATCGCCGCAGGGGGCTTCGGCGCGTTCCGCGATGCGTTCCTCGATCGCTTCGGCCGCTCTCCGCTCGATGGGCCCGGCAGCGGGATGCAGGAGGCGCCATGAACGACTCGATCCTCGACACGCTGCCCACCGGTCTCCCCCCATTGGAGCGGGCGCATCGCATGCAGGCGGAGGCGGCGCGCGTGGGCTTCGACTGGCCCGACGCGGTCTCGATGCTGGAGAAGGTCCGGGAGGAGATTGGAGAGATGGCCGACGCCTGTGTCCGGAGCGACGCGGACGCGCTGCGGGAAGAGATCGGCGACCTCCTCTTCGTGCTCGTGAACCTCGCGCGATTCGAGGGCCTCCGGGCCGGGGCGTGTCTCGCGGAGGCATGCGACAAGTTCGAGCGGCGCTTCCGGGCGATGGAGGAGGCCCTGGGCGACGAGGCGAAGACGATGCGGGGCCAGACGCCGGAGGCGCTCGACGCACTCTGGAAGACGGTGAAGCGGGCGGAGCGGCGACGGTGACTGATCCCGCGGGCACCACGGCGCCCCGTGCCCATGAGCGGGCCGACGAGGCCATCGAGGAGGCGCGCCGCGCGGGCGCCGCCTACGCCGATGCGCGTGTGGTCGAGCGGTCGCGGCGGCGGCTCCACGTCAAGAACGGTGTCGTCGCCGAAGTGAGCGAGGAGGAGGACGCCGGCATCGCGGTGCGTGCCCTGGCGGGCGGCGCGTGGGGTTTCGCGGCGACGCCTGATCTCACGCCGGAAGGCATCACGCGGGCTGTCCGGGCGGCCGTGGCGCAGGCGCGGCTCTCCGGAAGGGCCGGCATCGTGCCCGTCCGTCTCGCGCCGGAGCGCCCGCACATCGACGCATGGGCGACGCCGATCAACATCGATCCCTGGAGCGTTCCCCTCTCCGAGCAGGTCGACCTGCTGCTGCGCACGGACGCGGCGATGCGCGCAGTACCCGGTGTCTCCATCACGGAGGCGACGCTCCGCTTCGATGGCACGCGACAGCGCTTCGCCTCCACCGAGGGGGCCCGGATCGACCAGCGGATCATCCACACGGGCGCGGGCTGCGAGGCGCGCGCCTGTCGCGACGGCGTGATCACCCGCCGATCCTGGCCCAATGCCGCCGGCGGGCAGCACGCCTCCCGCGGGTACGAGCTGGCGCTCGAGCTCGATCTCCCGGGCAACGCCCCGCGCATCGCGGAGGAAGCGGTAGCGCTTCTCGACGCCCCGCCCTGCCCTTCCGGCGAGATGGACGTGATCCTCGGCGGCGCGATGCTCGCGCTTCAGATCCACGAGTCGATCGGACATCCCACCGAGCTCGACCGGATCCTCGGCTGGGAGGCCGTGGTCGCGGGGACCAGCTACCTGGAGCCGGAATCGATCGGCACTTTCCGGATGGGCGCCCCGATTATCGACGTGGTGGCCGACGCGCGGCTCGAGCACGGCCCGGGCGTGGGCACCTTCGCCTATGACGACGAGGGGGTCCCCGCGCAGCGGATCGATCTGGTGCGGGCAGGCATCGTGACGGGATCGATGTCGGGCCGGGAGAGCGCCGCCCGGGCGGGCGTCGCACGCTCCGGCGGGACCATGCGCGCGGAAGGATGGAACCGCTTCCCGCTGGTGCGCATGACGAACGTGAGCCTGCTGCCCCGCGAAGGCCGCCTCGCGGATCTCGTCGCCGACACGCGCGACGGGCTCCTGCTCGACGTCGACTACTCCTGGTCGATCGACGACAAGCGCCTGAACTTCCAGTTCGGCACGGAGATCGGCTGGCGGATCCGGAAGGGAAAGCTCGCCGAGCGGGTGAGCGGCGCGACCTACGGCGGGATCACGCCGGTCTTCTGGGCTTCCTGCGATGCCATCTGCGGGCCGGAGGAGTGGACGCTCTGGGGAGTCGCCGACTGCGGCAAGGGGCACCCGATGCAGAGCA
>JBGPLH010000175.1:0-6959 GCA_041486365.1 Thermodesulfobacteriota bacterium
CGAGAGGATCGAGATCTTCCCCGAGTCGGTGTCGATCCGCTCGAACCGGAGCCGGCGCGGCCCGGTGATCCCGCTCGTCGCGGCGAGGAACCCGACGCCGAGGTTCAAGTTGTGGCGAATGACGAGCCGGCCCGCGCGATAGGCGTCCATGCCGCCGCGGAGATCGGCCGCGATCCGCTCCCAGGTAAGGCGCGGCGCGGTGAGCGTGGCGTCGGCCTCCAGCGCCGTCCGCGCCGGAGTGATGCGGGCGCCCCCGTCGGCGGCGATCACGTCCCACTCCCCTTCGTCCGTGAAGCCGATCCGGATTCGCGCGCGCCCCTCCGGCACGTCGATGACGGACGGGTCGTACCGCCCGAGAAGAACCCGCAGGCACTCCGGCGGCCGTCCCCGCTCGGCCCTGGAAGGCTCGCGTTGCGCGTTGGGGCTCATCGGGGTCGTGCCTTGCGCGCCCGCCCGGGCTCCCTGCGAGGCGCGCCATCGCTTGACCGCGATGGGGCGATCGATGATCCGCTCCGGAGCAGGCCGAGCCGGATCTCAGGATCGACGGAGGCCGGTGCCGTCGACTGCGTGAAATCGAGCAGCACTTTCACGAAGCGATGGGGATCGTCGCGGTGGGGGAAATGGCCGGCATCCGGGAAGATCACCAGCCGGCTTCCGGGGATCTGCTTGTGGGCGGCCCGGGCGTGGGAGACGGGGATCATGGCATCCCGCTCGCCCCAGACGATCAGGGTCGGCAGGGCCGCGGCCAGGTGGAGCCGATCGACGGCAGTGGCGCGCTGTCCGCGCGCGTCCAGGACGGTTCGCGCCGTCTGGACGAAGGCCTGGCGCGTGTCTGCGTCTGCCAGCGACGCGAAGCCGCGCCAGATTTCTTCCAGGTCGGGTCCGGCGCGGAGACCGACGCGCTTGAGGAGCCGCACGACCCCGTCCCCCGTCTTCTTGAGTCCGGGGGTGGACAGGAACGGCAGGACCCATTCGGCGCCCGGCAGCGCGGCGGCCCGAAGAATCAGATGGACCTCCCGCCCCAGCCCGCCGCTCGCCACGAGCACCATGCGCTCCGCGCGCTCGGGGAACTGGTAGGCGAACTGCATGGCCACACCGCCGCCGAGCGAGTGCCCGACGATGGTCGCGCGATCGTGGCCGAGCGCGTCCAGCAGATCCCGGATCGTGCTCGCATAAGCCCCGAGCGAATAGTCGGCCCGGGGCTTCGCGGACTCGCCGTGGCCGAGCATGTCCGGGGCGAGGACGGTGTGATGTTCGGTGAGCCAGGGGAATACGTCGTCCCAGGTCTCCGCGCTCGCGGCGATGCCGTGGATGAGCACCAGCAACGGGCCCGCCCCGGCGCTGCGGTAGGAGATGCGGTGACCGTGGAGGGTGATCTCTCGTGGCTTGATCATGTGCTACCCCCTGTCAAACCCCTCGAACGCCCCTTGGGCGAAGCGGGGAGCGTTCCCTTCTCGATGGCCGCTCGCAGCGCCCGCGCCATCTCCTGCGCGAAGACCAGCCGCACCGCCTCGGCGCCGAGCGACCGCAGGGCGGCCAGCGACTCGGCGACGTCGCGGGGCGAGGCCGAGCGGGCGAAGCCCTTGCCGGTGCGCCTGGCGAAATGCTTCACGAGGTCGCCCGAGGCCCGGCGCATCCGTTTCCGGACGAGGGCCGCGGCCTCCGCGCCCGTCGTGATATCCACCCCCGCCCCGTGGAGCTTCAGCGCGATGTCCAGGAGGCTGGGGCTCGGCACGACGTACGCCGCGGGGAGCCCTTCGCCCTGACGGCGAACGAGGCCCGTGCGGACGAGCGTGGCGATCAGCCCCGGCGGACGCTCACCCAGCCGCTTTCGCAGCTCCGCCTCGGTGAGCAGGACCTGGGCCTCCGGCGACCAGGGCGTTCGCAGCTCCTCGCCCACGCCCAGCCATTCCTCCAGCGACATCAGGCTCCGTTGCGCGTGCCGCAGGGCGTCCGGGATGGCCTTCAGACGGAGGCCGCGATCCTGGAGCTGGGCGATCAGGCGCAGCCGCCGGAGATGCTCCTCGCGGTAGAGCGCGATGCGGCCGTTCCGCTCGGGAGGGTGCAGCGCGCCCAAGGACTGGTAGTGCCGCACGGTGCGCGTGGGCAGGCCCGACGCCCGGGCCAGCTCGTCGATGGTGTACGCGCTCTCCCGTGCCGCGGGACCGCCGCTCAGCCGCGGCGCGGGCGCGCCGCGGCGCCATCGTGCTCGTCTTCGGGATCGGGTGATCGGCATGTCGCCTCTGGATTGCAGCTATAACCGTGACAGTTGGCACTGTCAACAAAGTCTGGGGTGTTTTTTCCCCCCGGACGGATTCAGGCAACAGGGCGCGCGCGATCGCGCAGGATGTGCGCGATCGCAAAGGATGCGCTCACCCGCGGGACGTCAGGTCGGGCCACAGCCCGTCGGCGCCGAGGGCGAGCGCCCGGCGGCCGAGGAGCCGCGCCCATTCGTTCCCCGTGCCGAACTCGCCGCGCCAGGACCAGAGCCGGCGCGTCGAGAAGTGCAGCGCGTGCTCGTAGGTGAAGCCGATCGCCCCGTGCACCTGGTGGGCAATTCCCGGGGCGATCTCGGCCGCGTCGCCCGCGCGCACCTTCGCCGCCGCGATCTCGAAGGTCGGATCCGCGTCCCGGATCCACACGCCCGGCTCGGGCGCCGCCCGTTCGGCCGCCGCGAAGGCCGACTCCGCCGCCACCCCGGATGCGGCCGCCTCTCCCGCCAGGCGCGCCAGCTCCTGCTGGATCGCCTGGAACTTCCCGATGGGCCGTCCGAACTGCACCCGCTCGCCCGCGTAGCGGACCGACTGCGTCAGGAGCCCGCCGAGCGCGCCCGCCATCTGCGCCGATCGGATCATCGCGCCGAGGAGCCGCACGACGTTCGCGGGGAGCGCCGTGGCCCCCAGGGCGATCACCCCGGCGCGATCGAAGGCCAGCTCGTCGCGGGGCTCGCGGGCCAGGTTCTCGCCGCGCGCGGCCACCGCGCCCTTCGTCTCGACCAGGCCCACGTGCGTCCGGCCGCCGCGGGCCGTCGTGAAGACCGCGTGCCCGGCGGACGCTCCCCAGGGGACGCGGCCCGCGCGGTGCGTAAGCCGATCGCCCGGCCGATTGCCCGATAGAGCCCCTTCGGGCACGGGATCGGCCAGCACCGTCAGCGGCCCCGCCGGCGCCTCGATCCCCGCGGCCGCGAGCAGCCATGAGGCAAGCAGTGTCTCCGCCAGCGGCAGCGGCGCCGCGTGGCGTCCCGCCGCGCGCAGGATCACGAAGGCCTCTCCCCAGCCCGAGGCCGCGCCGCCCAGCGCCTCCGGGACAAGCGTCCGCGTGAGGCCGTTCTCCTCCAGCTCGCGCCAGAGATCGGCGGGCCAGGTCCCGGTCTCCGCCGACCTGAGGAGATCGTGCGTCACCTTCTCGCCGAACAAGCGCGTGATCGTTTCCTCGAGCATGGCGCGCGTCTCGCTCACCGTAGCCCCAGTCCCCGCGCGATGATGATCCGCAGGATCTCCCGCGTGCCGCCCCGCAGGGAGAAGGACGGCGCGATCTGCACCAGGAGCGCGAGTGCCCTCTGGTACTCGCTCGCCCCCGCGTCGAAGCGCGGCTCGAGATCGAGCAGCGACTGGGCGAAGGCCGGCATCGCCTGCTCGAAGACGCCTCCCAGATCCTTCACCACGCAGGCCTCCATCAGCGGGTTCCTTCCCGCCTCGAGGAGCCCCGCCACGGCCAGCGACATCGTTCGCAGGGTCGCGAGGTGTGCCACCTGCCGCCCGATGGCCGCCGCGGCGCCGTCGTCCGCGTCCCCGGGCATCGCGCGCAGCAGCTCGACGAGGAGCGGATGGCAGGAGAGGTAGCGCTCCGGGCCGCTTCGCTCGAAGGCCAGCTCGGCGATCACCTGGTTCCACCCCTCCCCTTCCTGCCCCACGAGGGCGTCCGCGGGGACCAGGGCGTCCTCGAAGATCACCTCGCAGAAGTGCTCGTCTCCCGCCAGATCCCGGATCGGCCGGATCGTGATGCCCGGCGTCCGGAGATCGACGATGAACTGGGAGAGCCCCGCGTGCCTGTCGGGCGCGTCGGGGTCGGTGCGGAACAGGCCGATCATGAAGTCGCAGGAGTGCGCGCCGCTCGTCCAGAGCTTCGTGCCCGAAAGCCGGAAGCCGCCCTCGGCCTTCGTCGCGCGGGCGCGGATCGAGGCGAGATCGGAGCCCGAGTCGGGCTCGCTCATGCCGATGCAGAACGTGATCTCGCCCCGGCAGATCCGCGGGATGAGATTCCGACGCTGCGCCTCGGTGCCGAAGCGCAGGAGCAGGGGCCCGCTCTGGCGATCGCCGACCCAGTGGGCGCCCACCGGAGCGCCGGCGGCGAGCATCTCCTCGAGGACGACGTAGCGCTCGAAGGCGCTGCGCTCCCCGCCGCCGTACTGCCTGGGCCAGGTCATACCGATCCAGCCCCGGCTGCCCACCTTGCGGCTGAATTCCCGATCGTAGCCGGTCCAGGTGTAGGCGCGGAGCGACGGCGGGTAGTCCCGGAGGTGCTCGGCGAGGAACGCGCGGACCTCGTCGCGGAGCGCCTTCGTCTCCTGCGGGAGGCGACAGAGATCGAACTTGAATTCGTTCATTCCTGGAGGCTCCCGCCGGGGGCGGCGAACACCGTGCTCTCCACGCGCGTGAGGAAGGCGAGGACGACGTCGTTGAAGACGTCCGGCTGGTCGATGTTCGGGGAGTGGCCCGCCGAATCGATCACGATCTTCGTCGCGCCCGGGATTCGCGCGGCCATCACGTCCGTCGCCTGGATGAAGGGCGTGTCCTCGGCGCCCACGAGGACGAGGGTGGGGACCCTGATCGAGACGAGCGACTCGAACACCCGGGCGTCCCGCTGGACCAGCATGCCGCGCGCCGCGAGGATGAGACCCTGAAGGCTCCGATGCGTGGCCGCCGCGACCTCCGGTGACTGGCGAAGCGCGTCGAAGCCCTTCTCCTCGAAGCCGCGCGCGAAGCTCTCGGCGTAGTCGTTCCAGGCGGCGCGGGCCTCGTCGTTCCGGTAGCCCGGGCCGGTGTCGAAGAGCAGCAGCGCGCGAATTTTTTCAGGGTGTCGGAGATGGAAGGCGAGGGACATGTAGCCGCCCAGGGAGAGGCCGCCGAGGATGGCCCGCTGCTCGCCGCAGGCGTGAAGCAGCGCCGCCATGTCCTCGAGGGTCGCCGCCTCGGAGTAGGCGGCCGGATCCTCGGGCGATTCCGAATCGCCGTGGCCCCGCAGATCCCAGAGGATCAGGCGATGGGTGCCGGCAAGGCGCCCGATCTGCCTGTCCCACATGCGCATGGATGCGCCGTAACCGTGGGTGAGCAGCAGGGCGGGACCCAGGCCGTGGACCTCGTAGGCGATCCGGCAGCCGGGGCGCTCGAGCATGGGCACGGACGGGTCCTTTCGCAATCTCCCGGGAACCGTTGCCCTGCCGGCCCCCGTGTCTGACCCATCATGGAGGATTTGAGCGCGGGGCTCAAGAGGCAGAGAAGGCAGAGGGGGGGAAGGCGACGCCTCTTCGCCGGCTTGACAATCACCCGATCGGACCAGATTATCCGCAGGTTCCGTCGCCGGCGAGCGGGCCGGACGCGCGCCGATCATCGCGCCGGGTGACGAGAGAAGAAGGAGAGGGAAGCTCATGGCCAAGGTGAACACGGTGAAGGGCCCGGTCGACACGGCGAAGCTGGGCCAGGTGCTCGTCCACGAACACGTGTTCGTGCTGAGCACGGAGATCCAGCAGAACTACCCCGGGAACTGGGACGAGCAGGCGAGGGTGAAGGAGGCGGTCGAGCGGTTGCGCGAGCTCAAGGCGGCGGGTGTCGGCACCATCGTGGACCTCACGGTGATGGGCCTGGGCCGCTACATCCCCCGCATCCAGCAGATCAACGCGCAGGTGGACATTCACATCATCGCGGCAACCGGCCTCTATACCTACAACGATCTCCCGCACTACTTCGCGTTCCGCGGTCCGGGGACGATGCTCGACGGCCCCGAGCTCATGGACGACATGTTCATCCGCGACATCACGGAAGGGATTGCCGGCACGGGCGTGAAGGCCGGGATCCTGAAATGCGCCACGGACGAGCCGGGCGTGACCCCGGGGGTCGAGCGGGTGCTCCGGGCGGTGGCCCGGGCCCACCGCGCGACGGGCGTGCCTATCTCGACCCACACGCACGCGCTCACCAGGCGGGGGCTCGAGCAGCAGAGCATCTTCGAGGAGGAAGGCGTGGATCTCTCGCGGGTGGTGATCGGTCATTCCGGCGACACCACGGACATCGACTATCTCGAGGAGATCATGGCCCGCGGCTCCTTCATCGGGATGGACCGCTTCGGGATCGATCTCATCCTTCCCTTCGAGGACCGGGTGAACACGGTGGCGAAGCTCTGCGAGCGGGGAAAGGCAAACCAGATCGTGCTCTCCCACGATGCCGCCTGCTTCAACGACTGGCTTCCCTGGGAGATGCTCCCCGCCATGGCGCCGAACTGGCACTATCTCCACATCACGAAGGACGTGCTGCCGGCGCTCAAGCAGCGGGGCGTCACCGACGAGCAGATCCGGACGATGCTCGCGGACAATCCGCGGAAGATCTTCGAGCGGCAGGGAGCGTACTGACGCGAGCGGCTGTGCGAAGCCCACTAGACCAACTGGTGAAGCGGCAAGGATGATGCCTTGGGTCGCTGGACCCTCGCTTGTAATAGACTGCAAGAAACCGCAGTCTATCTCCAAGCCCAATGGTGCCGATGAGCCGAGATTCTCTTGCCGAGAAAGGCAGTTGAAGCCTCACCCCTGTTGGCACCGGCGGCGTGATAGGCTGCAGCGGCTGCATGGATATTGGATTAGGCGGAACAGTCTAATTCTAAGTTAGGCCGACATCCGTACATGCGAGAGGAGAATCATGAGCAAAGTATTCGTCAACATTGGACTTAGCCTCGATGGCTACATGGCACCG
>JBGPLH010000176.1:0-6892 GCA_041486365.1 Thermodesulfobacteriota bacterium
AGTGAGCGCCAGTGCGATGCGCACGTCGGAGCCGAGGAGCGGCGCGAGAAACGAGGCGCCCGAGGTCCCGCGCGAAGCGCGGGCCGAGTCTGACAATGCGGTCCCACGCCCCGAGGTCCCACGCCCCGAGGTCCCACGCGAAGCGTGGGCCGAGTCTGACACTGCGTGGGCCGAGTCTGACACTGCGTGGGCCGAGTCTGACAATGCACGAGCCGAGTCTGGCAATACGCGGGCCGATTCCGACAGGGACGAGACCGCCTTCCCCGTCGCAAGCGCCCGCGTGATCAGCGGGTCGCTCATCCGTGTGTGGATGAGCGAGGGATCCGCGTGGGCGCGCACGAAGCCATCGCTGCCGACGAGGCAGAGCGACCGCAGGTTTCCCGCGCCCACGAAGAGATCGAGGACACGCTGCAGGTCCGCCGCCCGAAGCCGGGGGGTCGAACCCGGGAACAACGGCTCCGCGCGCCCCATCTCGCTGTCGAGCGCGTGCATCAGCCGCTCGGCCCCCTGGATCCGCTGCCTCAGGACCTCCACCTCGAGGATCTTGAAGGCCGCCAGCGACACGAGCGCAACGATCCCCGTGGTCATCACGATGACCTTGAGGACGATCTCGGTGCGCAGGCTCGTCCAGAGCCTCACGCGCGTGGCAGTCCCAGGTACCATGCGATGAGCGCCTCTCCCCAGAAGAGGTGGACGGCGGCCCCGAACGCGAGGAAGGGGCCGAAGGGAATCGCGAGCCGCAAGCCGTGGCCGCCACGGACCATCACGGCGATCCCCACGATCGATCCCGTGAGCGACGCGACGAGCATCGTGACGAGGACCCCGCGCCAGCCGAGGAAGCCTCCGATCATCGCGAGCAGCTTCACATCCCCCATGCCCATCCCCTCGCGCTTGCGGAGCTTCTCGTAGCCGTAGGCGATCGCGAAGAGCACCCCGCCCCCGGCGATCACTCCGATCGCGGCGTCAGCGGGTCCCACCGTCGGGCGCAGCGCGCCGAAGAGGAAGCCGATGGGGATCCCCGGCAGGCTGATCTCGTTCGGGATGATCCGGTGATCGAGATCGATGAAGGTGATCGCCACGAGGGCCGCGAGAAGGCACCCCGTCGCGGCCAGGTCCATCGGCGCCGCGAAGCGGTACGCCGCGGTGCCGAAGAGGATCGCGGTGAGACCTTCGACAAGAGGGTAACGCGCTGAGATCGGCGCCCGGCAGGCGCGGCAGCGCGCGCCGAGCCAGAGCCAGGCGAGGATCGGCACGTTGTCGTGCCATGAGATGGACGCGCCGCAGGCCGGGCAGCGGGAGCCGGGCCGCAGGAGCGACTCGCCCTGCGGGAGGCGAGCGATCACGACGTTCAGGAAGCTCCCGATGACTGCGCCGAACAGGGCGGCCGAGGCGACGAAGGGCCAGGGCATGGGGACCTCCCGGGGGAAGGCATCGTCAGGGTCGGCCCGCGCGTTCTCGGAGTCGGCCCACGCCTTGTAGGAGTCGGCCTGCGCTTCGCGCAGGACCTCTGGGCGTGGGACCACATATCAGAAATCGGCCCGCGCCTTGTAAGAGTCGGCCCGCGCTTCGCGAGGGACCTCCGGGCGCGGGACCTGTGGCGCTGGTATAGCATGCCGTCACCACGCGGTGTCAGGCGCGCATCAGGCCCGCGATCCAGGCGGCGTAGCCCGCCGCGATCACCGCGATCCAGCCGAGCACCCCCCGGGCCGATCGGAGCCGGCCGTCGGGACCGAACCCGCGGGACAGGAGCCCCAGCGTTGCGAGCACCCAGGCGCCGAAGGCGAGCGCCGCGAGCGCGCTCCAGGGGCCCCTGGGCCGCCGCGGCGCGCGCATCTCCCCCAGGGCCCGTGATCCGCCACCGGAGAGATCCGCGATCCGCCCTTCGCAGCGCGCCACCCAACCGCCGTCGCCGGCCACCGGGTGTGCCGCGATCCACGCGCTCCGGAGCGTACGATAAAACGACAGGGCCTTTGCCCGATCCCCCCCCGCCGCCCGCGACTCTGCCTCGTCGGCGATCAGACGGGAGGCCTCCGCGAGGCGCGGATTCCACGGCACGTAGAGATCGAACACCGTCCTGGCGGCGCGGACCGCCCCGACAGCGTCCCCCGCCGCCTTGCGTGAGAGCGCCTCTCGCCAGGCGATCTCGGCGCGCGTGAGGAAGATGCCGCCGACCAGCAGGATGGCGAGGCCCATGGCGCCGAGGAGGGCAAGCGCGCCGGCGGTTCGGCTGCCGCGCATCGCCCTCATGTGAAGTCCCGCCGTTCGAAGATCAGCGTGGCCGCCATGAGGACGAAGGCGATGTACACCAGTCCGTAAGCCACCACCCCCGCCACGAGGGCGGGCTCGATGGGAAGATGGTAGGTGACCTGGGCCTTGAAATTGAAGCGGGTGAGATTCGGCAGCAGGAGGTACACCGCCTCCGTGATCGACGCCAGCACGCCGCCCCCCTTCGCACCGATCTCCCGGAGGTCCGGGGTGAGATGCCCGATGACCCACACGGCCACCGTGAAGAGCCCGGAGAGGAACGGGGTCGAGAAGGACGAGAAGAGGAGCGCCACGGCGGTGATCACGCAGAGCTCGAGGAAGATTACGCCGATCGCGACGGACGCCGGCCCCAGGGCGCCGTCGGCGTACACCGCGACCATGCCGAGGAAGCAGGCCCCCATTATTCCGACTTCCACGGCGAGCGTGAGGACCAGGCCGAGGTACTTGCCGACTAGGAAGCTGCCGCGACCGACCGGCTTGGAGACGATCGTGAAGATCGTCCGCCGCTCGATCTCCTTGGAGACGAGCCCGATCCCCACGAAGATCGCGATCAGCGTGCCAAAGATCGAGATGCTCGCGAGCCCGAGATCCGTGATGATCTTGGCCTGCTGTCCGATCGCCAGCCGGTTGAGGGCGACGCTGGCGGCGATGAGCCCCAAGGCGAAGAAGAGAAGGCTGTAGAGGACCTTGTCCCGCACCGCCTCCCGGAAGGTGTTGATCGCGATGGCAACGATCTTCATGAGGGCTCCTCCTCCCCGGGCTTCGCGCCGCGCACTTCCCGCAGGAACAGCGCCTCGAGCGACTCGCGCCGGGGCGTGATCGAGATGATCCGCCCGCCGTCTCCCCGCACGAGATCGATGAGCTTTTCCACCGTCCCGTCAGCGGGAACCTCGAAGAGGAACTCGCTCCCGCTCCCCACGGTGCGCTTCGCCAGAGCCGACGCCTGCCGATACACGGCCGGTGAGATCCCGGCCACGCGCACCTCGCTCTCCGTCTCCCGCGCCGCGAGCCGCTCGTGGAGATCCGTCTGGTCCAGCAGCCGCCCGGCCACCAGGATCCCGACGCGGTCGCAGATCATTTCCACGTCGGGGAGCAGGTGGGACGAGAAGAACACCGTGCGCCCCTCGCGCTTCAGCTCGAGGATGATGTCGCGCACGTCCCGCCGCCCGATCGGGTCGAGCCCCGACATCGGCTCGTCGAGGATCACGAGCTCCGGGTCGTTGATAAGGGCCTGGGCGACGCCCAGCCGCTGCGTCATCCCCTTGGAGAACTTGCGGAGGGGATCCCTTGCCCGATCCCCGAGCCCCACGCGATCGAGCAGCCGTTTCACCCGCAAACGCCGCTCCGCCCGCGGGATATCGAAGAGCCGGGCGTAGAAGTCGAGGAACTCGTCCGCACGGAGGTAGTCGTAGAACCAGGGCTGCTCCGGCAGGAACCCCACGCGCGCGCGCACGGCGAGATCGCGGGCCTCGCGTCCGAAGATCGCGATCCGGCCCGAGGTCGGACGAAGGAGCCCGTTGACGAGCTTGATCGTCGTCGTCTTCCCGGCCCCGTTGGGTCCGAGGAATCCGAAGGTCTCCCCGGCGCGGATCTCCAGGGAGAGATCGTCCACCACGCGCATCCGTCTGAGCGTCATCGGATGACGGAAGTCCTTCACCAGGTGCTCGATTCGCAGCGCCGGAATCACTGCCGCTCCTTTTCCGCCCGCCGCGGCTCCACCGGCCCCTTCACGATCCCTCGCTCGATCTGGCGGTACCGCTGAACGAGCTGGGCCCGGAGCGCCGGATCCTCCGTCTGGCGGATCACCTCCGAGAGGAATTCGAGCGCCTTCACCCGCCCGTCCCCGCGCACATATAAGCGCGCGGCGAACCGTGGGAGGTATTTCGGCGCCCCCGGCAACCGGGCCGCCCGGGCGATGTAGCGGGCGGCGCTCGCCGCGTCCCCCTCCTGGAAGTACGCGTTGAAACCGATCAGGAAGGGGACCTTCCAGACCTCCGGGTACCGGCGCATTCCCTTGAGCAGGAGCCGGTTGGCCAGATCCGGACGTTTGAGTTCCATCGACAGCGTCACGCCGCCGAAGAGGTACGGGTAGAGGAACCTTGGATCGAGCGTCGTGATAATGTCGAGCATCTCGTAGAGATAGGTGAAGCGCTTCTCCTGGTTCACCTGATCCGCGTAATAGCCGATCGTGCGGAGCCAGAGGAGATCGGCCCAGGCCTGCTGGTAGCCCAGGGCAATCTGCTGGAGATAGGCGCCGGAGGGAAGGTAGAGCACCGTGTCGACCTCCGGTATGCGAGCGATCTGCCGATCGATCCGCGTATCGAGGATCCCCGCCGTGACAATCAGGATCGCCAGCGTCGCGGCGAGCGCCGCCCGGCGGCGCCGCTCGCGGCGCGGCCACGCGGCTGCGTCGTCCGCGCCGATCCCGGCATCCCAGGGCACCCCGCCATCCGGCCGCATGATGCTTCCCCCTTCTCCCCGCAGGGACGGTCCCGCGCCGTTAGGCGCCGGGCCTCGGTCCCACGCCGCTGCCTCCCAGATGGCGGCGCGCCATCTCGAGGTTGGCGCGGGCCGCGTCCGAGCGCGGGTCGACCACGATCGCCCGCTCGAACATCGCTGATGCCGCGGCGTAGCGCCCCGCCATCCCGTAGGCCACGCCGAGCCCGTTCAGCGCCCGCCAGGAGCGCGGCGCGACGGCGACGGCGCGTTCCAGCTCCGCGATCGCCCGCGGGAGCGTCGCTCGGTGTCTCAGGCTCGCGAGCAGGTTGATGGGATTCACGACGCGATAGCCGTAGCTCCCGACGAGGTCCCGCGTCTCGGGGGAAACGCGCACGAACACCTCAGCCCGATCGTCCCAGTAGACGAGGGCCCAGGCGGGGCTCCGGAACGCCGCTTCCTGAATACCTATCGGCCGATCCGTGATTTCCATGAGGAGGGTGCTCACCCCGTGGCGCTGGAGGATCGCCTCCCAGCCGGGAGCGGCCGCGCGCACCGGGACGTACTCGCGCAGGAAAAACTCCTCGTCGAAGACGTCGAGCCGGTTGTCGACGAAATCGCGGCGCCCGGGCCAGAACCGCCAGAGGAAGGCCCCGCCCCAGGCGTCCTCGTTCCAGACCTCCCCGGGGAGACGATGCGCCTCGATGAAGTCGAGGGCGCTCACCGGCGTCGCCCGCTCGTCGATCCCGAAGCCGAACCGGAAGCAATCTCCCTTCACGAATCCCATCCAGGCGATCCAGACCATGGCCGCCACGAGGAGCGCCCCGGCGGCCACCCCGACGCGGCGACGCCCGAGCGTCGGAAGATCCCGCCGCAGGAGGAGCGCGAGGTGCCCCGCGAGGATCGGCGGCGCGATCACCGAGAGGGGCAGCATTTGGCGGTTCACAGTGAGCGTGGCCCAGGCGAAGGCGATGAAGACAAGCGCGTCGCCTGCCCGCGCCCGATCGCGCGCCCAGGCCAGCGCCAGCGCCAGCGCGGTGAGGCCGAGCAGGGCCCACACCGCCGGGAAGTTATCCACGGGCAGGTGCTGGAACTCGGCGACGTGGGACTGGAACCAGCGGCTCCTCATCATTGTGAGAGGGATCAACAAGACGCGCGGTCCTGCGGGGTTGAACGCCGCAAGCGACGCGACGGACAGCGCGAGCGCGGAGCCCAGGGCGATCCAGGCCTCCCGCCCGCGCACGCGCGGGCGCGGCTCGGACCGGCGCTCGGCGCGAAGACCGTAGCGCGGGAATACCGATGCGAGCGTGCCCGCCGCCGCCAGCCCCCCGAGCGCGATCATCCCGTCGATCCACCCCGCGTGGACGTTTGCCCAGACGCCGAGGATCACTACGGCCGCGGCCAGCGGCGCCACGCGCGAGGCGCGCCCGTCCGTCCGATCCGGCGGTCTCTCGGCCCTCCGCCGCCACGCGGTGAGGCACGCCCAGAGCGCCGCGAGCGCCAGCGCCGAGAAGAGCATCGGCCGCTCGTAGAATCGGTAGCGCCCCGCGCACACGCCGAGCATCGCCGCGGCCGTCGCCAGCGCGAGCGATCCCGACTCACGCCAGGCGACCCACAGCACGATCGCATAGGTCAGCGTCACGATGGCTGCCTTGAAGAGGATCAGGCCTTCGACGCCCCCCACTGCGTAGGCGCGCCAGAGGACCCATGCGCCCGGGCCCTGCTGGATGGGCCAGGGAGCGCCCGCGCGGGTGAAGGAGAACGGATCCCGATCGGGCAGGCGACCGTGCGCGTCGATCCACTCGCCCGTCTTCAGGTGGTAGCCGACATCGTGGTCATAGACCTGGAAGATCGCCGAGAGGAAGGCGAAGGCAAGGAAGGCCGCGATCATCGCGGCCCGGCCCAGGCGGGCCGCGGCGTCCGCGTTCACCGCGGCGCCCCGGTCGGCGCCGCCTTGCGCGCGCGAGGCGCGCGGGGCGTGAGGCCGAGCAGGAAGGCGGAGAGGAGCCCCGAGAGGAAGGCGAGACCCGTGGTGGCCACGCGCGTGACAAGGACGGCGGAGGCCGCCTGGTCCGCCGTCGCGCCTCCGGCGTGCAGCAGGAATCCGAGCGCCGCATCGCGCGATCCGAGCCCCTGGGGGATCAGCGAGACGATCCCGATGAGGTAGGCGGCGCAGTAGGCGGCCAGGAGG
>JBGPLH010000177.1:0-6879 GCA_041486365.1 Thermodesulfobacteriota bacterium
AGGTTGCGCGTGAGCAGCGACTGGGAGAGCTCCTTCAGGCTCTGCTCTTGCACCGTCGCCTCCACCGCGAGCCGATCCAGCTCGGACCGCATCTCGTCCCGCAGGGCGTGCTCGACGTCATAGAGCGAGAAGGCCCAGCGTTCCTCATCCACGGTAGAGCCACCGATGCCGAACATCGGTGTCGGCGTCACGACTTCCCGCTGCTCGTTCAGGTTCGCCATGGCCCGCACCTTCCGGTCGAGGGCCTGGATCTGGCCGAGACGGCCTTCCAGCTCCTTGATCCGGCTTGCGAAGAGCTCGATCTGCCCCTGCTGGGCCTCCGTGCGGGCCACGAGAGCCGAGCGCTGGGAGGCGACCTCCTCCAGACGGGAGTGATCCGTGATGTAGGCGTAGGCAGCGGCACCGAGGAATGTGAAAGCGGCGAAGGCGCTCGCAAGAGCGGCGGGAAGAAGCAGGGCCGGGAACTGAATCCGGCGGACCCGGGCTTCCCCGTCGGGAACGATGAGGACGGTGTAACGCTTCCTGGTCGGCGGCAAGAGGCCCCTCCCCCTGAGGGCTTCGTGGGCTGTCGTCCTGGGGTGGGCTGGGTTGTACTCGATACGCGGTCAGGGTGTCAAGCGGCGCCCCTCCCGCGCTCCGGGCACCCCCTCTGCCCTCCAGCAGCGCTCCTCCCGGGACTCCTAGAATGATCATCGGCCCGCAGCGGGGCCGACTTGAGAGGATAGAACCGCTTCACGAACAGTGGGTTACCAGGGCGGCGATGACCCCGGCCCGGGACATTGGAGGCTCATGCCTGCCCCCGGGGACCCGGCTTTGATCGGCTCAGCGCCGGCCGCTTCTCAGAGCCGATTCCCTTCCGGAGGTCGGCGCGTCCCGGCTCCGGCGACTCTGCCCTCGCGTCCCGCGCTCCCCGGGACAGGAGGTCGCGCGCGTGCGCCCGGGTCGTCTCCGTGACCTGTGCACCTCCGGACATCCGGGCGATCTCCTCCACCCGGGCATCGCCTTCCAGCACCTCCACCCGCGCCACCGTCCTCGCCTTGCGCTGCTCCTTGATCACGCGCAGGTGCCAGGCGCCCCGCGCGGCGATCTGCGGGAGGTGGGTGATGCAGAGGACCTGGTGGCCGGCGGCGAGATCCGCGAGCCTTCGGCCCACCGCATCGGCGAGGCGCCCGCCCACCCCCGCGTCGGCCTCGTCGAAGACGAAGGTCGTGGGAAGATCGCCGGCCGCGAGCACGTTCTGCAGGGCGAGCATGGTGCGGGCGAGCTCGCCGCCGGACGCCACCCGAGCAAGAGGGCGAGGCGGCTCGCCCGGGTTCGGGGAGAAGAGGAACTCGACCCGGTCCGCTCCCCGCTCGGTGAATCCCGGCGGGGGCGGCGGGCCCTCGTCGAAATGCACCTCGAAGAGAGCCTGCGGCATCCCGAGGGTGGTGAGCTCCTCCCGCACCTTCCGCTCGAGCGCCCGCGCGGCCTGGCGGCGAGCGGCCGAGAGCTCCCGCGCGCGCGCGCGCCCCTCCTCCTCCGCTTCCGCACAGCCCTTCTCGATCGCGGCGAGCCGCTCGTCATGTCCTTCCAGCAGCGCCAGCTTCTCCTCGGCAGAGCCCAGCGCTGCGAGCACGTCCTCGATCCCCGGGCCGTACTTGCGCGCGAGCCTGCGCAGCGTCTCCAGACGCGCGTCCACCTCGGCGAGCCGCTCCGGATCGAGCACCGCTTTCTCCGCGTAGTCGCGTAACTCCGCCGCGACGTCCTCGATCTCGCGCAGCGCCGCTTCCACCCGCTCCGCGCCCGCGCCCAAGCCCCGATCCAGCCGGGCGCCCTCCCGCAAGGCGGCTGCCGCGCGCCCGAGGGCGTCGACCGCGGCCCCCTCGCCCGAGTAGAGCCCCTCTTCCGCGCCGGCCGCCACCTCCGCGAGCCGCGCCGCATGGGCCAGGCGCGCGCGCTCCGCCACCAGACGCCCGTCCTCGCCGGGTTGCGGGTCGGCTTTCCGGATCTCGTCGACCTGGAAGCGAAGATAGTCAATCTGCCGAATCCGCTCCTCGACGGACAGACGAAGCGCCTCCCGCTCGCGCGCCAGCTCCCGCGCGCGTCGGGCGGTCTCCGCGATCCCGGCACGGCGATCGAGCAGCCCCGCGGACCGGTCCAGGCAGTCGAGGTGGAACTCCCGGCGCAGAAGACGCTGGTGCTCGTGCTGGCCGTGAATCTCGACGAGCGCGTCCGTGATCTCCGCGAGCATCGCCTGCGTCACCGGGCTTCCATTCACCCAGGCCCTTCCCTTGCCGCCCGGGGCAACGCTCCGGCGCACGACCATCTCCCCCGAGGCGTCCAGACCCAGCGCCTCGAGCTTTCCGCGCACGTCGGGCCGCCCGTCGAGACGGAAGACCGCTTCCACCACGGCGGCCTCAGCACCCGCGCGCAGCAGATCCGAGGCGGCGCGCCCGCCCACGACGAGCCCCAGCGCGTCGACGAGGATGGACTTCCCCGCCCCCGTCTCTCCGGAGAGCACGTTCAGACCGGGCGCAAACTCAACCCGGAGATCCTCGATGATCGCGAGATCGCGGATCCTCAGCTCCTGGAGCATCGACGTTCCGTTTCCGGGCAGGGAATCATGAGGCGGGCCGGTGGCGAGAACCGGTTGCGCGATCACGCTTACCACGAGGGGACGGGGGCATCAAGCGCAAAGCCGCGCCGGCGTGCGCAAGCCCCCCGGGTCTGGTACGCTCGCGCGCGATGGATCTCTTCGAGAAAGCCGCCGAAGAACGCAGCGCGCGCATGGCGCCCTTGGCCGATCGCGTGCGCCCCCGGAGCCTGGCCGAGTTCGTCGGCCAGTCGCATCTTCTGGATGCCGGCGCGCCCCTGCGACTCCTGATCGAGGGCGGCGAGATCCCCTCGATGATCCTCTGGGGGCCGCCGGGCTCCGGCAAGACGACCCTCGCCCGCCTGATCGCGGAGGGCTCCGGGTGCCATTTCGAGTCCTTCAGCGCCGTGCTCTCAGGCGTGCGCGAGGTGCGCCAGCTCGTCGCCGAGGCCGCCGGGCGCCTGGGGCTCCACGGCCGCCGTACGGTGCTTTTCGTCGACGAGATCCACCGGTTCAACAAGGCGCAGCAGGACGCCTTCCTCCCGCACGTGGAGCGCGGGACGATCCTCCTCCTGGGCGCCACGACGGAGAACCCCTCCTTCGAGGTGAACAGCGCCCTCCTCTCCCGCTGCCGCGTCTTCACGCTCCACGCCCTGACGCAGGACGACCTGCGGAAGGTCGTGAATCGCGCCATGGAGGATCCGGGGCGGGGCCTGGGAGGCGCCCGCGTCACCCTGACGGACGACGCACTGGCGTTGCTCGTGTCGCTCGCCGACGGCGACGCCCGGCGCGCGCTCACGCTGCTCGAAGGAGCGGTCTCGGCGTGGCGGACCACCCGGTCTCCGGCGGAGCCCGTCGACGCCGAAGCCGTGCGGCAGGTGCTCGAGCGGGGGCCGCTGATATACGACAAGGGGGGCGAGTACCACTACGACGTGATCTCGGCTTTCATCAAGAGCCTGCGCGGGAGCGATCCAGACGCGGCCGTCTACTGGCTGGCCCGGATGCTCGACGCGGGAGAGGATCCGGTCTTCGTGGCGCGCCGCATGGTCATCCTCGCATCGGAGGACATCGGGAACGCCGACCCCCAGGCGCTCCAGGTGGCGGTCGCGGCGACGGAGGCGGTGCGGCTCGTCGGGCTGCCGGAGGGGCGGATCCCGCTGGCCGAGGCCGCTATCTACCTCGCCTGCGCGCCCAAGTCCAACGCATCCTACGTGGCGATCAACCGGGCGTCCGAGACGGTACGGCAGCACGGCGCCCTTCCCGTCCCGCTCCACCTGCGCAACGCGCCGGCCCCGCTCCTGCGGGAGCTGGGCTACGGCGAGGGCTACCGCACGCCGCACGACTTCCCCGGCCACTACGTCGCGCAGCGGTACCTGCCCGACAAGATCGCGGACGCGCGCTTCTACGAGCCGGGCCAGGAGGGACGCGAGCGGGAGATCGCGGAGCGGCTTTCGCGGTGGCGGGAGGAGGCGAAGAAAACCGGCCCGGGCGGCGGGACGCGCGCGCCGAAACCGTCACGCGGGAGCTGATCCGGCTATGGGAAGAGGCCCGAAGCGCGCGCTCAGAGCACACCCTTCGGCCGCCGGACGGTTCTATTTGGCCACGACGAGCTGGTTTCGACCCCGCTCCTTCGCCAGGAAGAGCGCCTCGTCCGCCTTGCGCACGAGATGGTCGACCGAGTCCACGTCCGGGTGCGGGAACACGATGAGACCGCCGCTCACCGTGAGGTGGATCGCGTTGCTCTCGAAGTTGAAGCGCGTCTGCTCGATCTCCTCCCGTGCCCGCTCCGCCACCGTCAGCGCTCCCTCGAGATCCGTGTTCGGGAGCAGCATCGCGAACTCCTCCCCGCCGTAACGGGCCACCAGATCGGGCTTGCGCGAGTTGCGCTTCAGGATCGCCGCCACCTCCACGAGGATGTAGTCCCCCGCCATGTGGCCGTACTGGTCGTTCACCCTCTTGAAGTAGTCGAGGTCGAACATCACGTAGGCCATCTTGAGATTGTACCGGCGGGATCGCAGGAACTCGAGATCGAGCTTGTCGCGAAGGTGGCGCCGGTTGAAGACGTTCGTGAGCCCGTCCGTCACCGACAGCTCCGAGAGCCGCGCATTCTTGATCTTCAGCTCATCCTGGAGGCTCTTGATCTTGAGCTGCACTTTCACGCGGGCCACCAGCTCCCGCGTGTCGAAGGGTTTCACGAGGTAGTCCGACGCCCCCTGTTCCAGCCCCCGGATCTTGTTCTTCATGTCCTCCTCGCCCGTGAGGATGATCACGGGCACGTCCTTGAACTCCAGCCGCTTGCGCTTCATGAGCATGAACTTGAAGCCGTCGCAATGGGGCATGAGGAGATCGCAGAGGACCATGTCGACCTTGTGCTGGAGGAGGAACTTGAAGCCCCCGAGCCCTTCGCTCGCTTCGTGGAAGGTCGTGAAGAGGGACGCCTCCTCCAGCGCAGCCCGGATCTTCTTCCGGATGCTCTCCGAGTCGTCGATGATGAGGCAGGAATAGCCCACGGAAGGTGCACTCCTCCGGTTCGCCCGGACCCGACGGCAATCGGGTACCCGGCGCTTCCCTTCTTTTCGGCCTGTTCGAGGGGGGGCTTAAGGCAACCTTCCCGGGGCTTCATGGCGTCGTTTCATCCGCTCCGGGCCTGAAGAAAGCTACTTCGGCGGGCGGATTCCGGGGAGGCCACCGCCTCCCGGGTCCGGCGTGTCACGAGGGACGGCCCTCTGCGGCGGCGGCCGGCCGAAACCGACACGCCGGCCGTCTCAGAGGAGCGTCCCGTGCAGGGCCACGCTGCCGATGCTGAAGTAGATCACGAGGCCCGTCACGTCCACGAGGGTGGCCACGAAAGGAGCCGAGGCGCTGGCCGGGTCAAATCCCAGTCGCCTCAGAAGGAACGGGAGCATCGAGCCGCACAGCGTCCCCCAGAGGACGACCCCGATCAGGGAGAGAGCCACGGTGGCCGCCACGAGCAGGTAGTGCTCGCCGTAGGTCCCGCGAACCGCCTGCCATCCGAGGATCCGCACCAGCCCGAGCGACGCGAGGATCAGCCCGAGAACGAGCCCCGAGGCCACCTCTCGCCGGCAGACCCGCCACCAATCGCGCAGGCGCACTTCGCCCAGGGCCATCGCCCGGATCACGAGCGTGGACGCCTGCGATCCCGAGTTCCCGCCGCTGCTGATGATCAGGGGGAGGAAGAGCGCGAGCACCACGGCGCGTGCTATCTCGTTCTCGTAGAAACCCATGGCGCTGGCGGTCAGCATCTCCCCGAGGAAGAGCACGGAGAGCCAGCCGGCGCGCCTTCGGATCATGGTTCCCAGGCCAACCTCGAGGTAGGGCGCGCCGAGCGCTTCCACGCCGCCAATCTTCTGCATGTCCTCCGTGGCCTCCTCCTGGACCACGTCGACGATGTCGTCCACCGTCACGATCCCCTTCATCCGTCCCTCGGCGTCCACCACGGGGACCGCCATGAGGTCGTGTTGCGCGATGAGCCGGGCCAGCGCTTCCTGATCCATCTCCTCCCGTGCCGTCACAACGTCCGTGTGCATGACTTCACGGACCGTCTTCGCGGACGGGGCTCCGAAAAGCTCCCGGAAGGAGACGACCCCGCGAAGGTGCTGGTCCGTGTCGAGCACGTAGATGTAGTAGATCGATTCGAGCCGACCGGAGGCCTGGAGCCGGAGGTACGAGAGCGCTTCGTCCACGCGCATGTCGGGACGCAGGCGCGCGTAGCGCGGGCTCATCAGACCGCCCGCGGCGTCCTCGGCGTAGGCCATGAGCGCCGACACTTCCTTGCGCGTCGGCTCGTCGAGCAGCCCCAGCAACTCCTCCCGCCGCTCCTCCGGGACCTCCTGGATCACGTCCGCCGCGTCGTCCGGCGGCAGGAGCCGCATCCAGGAGCGGCGATCCGCGGGTGGGAGGGAGAGAAGGATCTCCGTCTGCTCGCGCGCATCCAGGCTGAGAACGAAATCCTCCGCCTCGATGCGCCGGAGCAGTCCGAAGCCTTCCAGGCGCTCGTTCCGGGAGAGCACCGACCACGCGTCGCGGAGTTCATCGGGGGAGAGAGTTTCGCTGTCCATCGGGTCATCCTCGCAGGAGAAGGCGGGCGTAGAGGCCGCCGCGCGGCCGTCGGGGTAATCCCCTCGTCCGGCGGGGCCGGAGAGGGAGGGGGTTTCACGAAGAAAGGCCCCGGCGCGAAGCAGGGGCTTTCGCACAGGGGCCTTCGAATGGCGGGGTGGACGGGGATCGAACCCGCGACCTCCGGCGTGACAGGCCGGCGTTCTAACCAAGCTGAACTACCACCCCTC
>JBGPLH010000178.1:0-6875 GCA_041486365.1 Thermodesulfobacteriota bacterium
CAGAAGGCCATCGACGCGAACCCGGGGAGCGTGGAGGCCCTCGCGGCGCTCGGCGACGCGTACCTCGCTGAGGCGAAGCCGAAGAAGGCCATCGAGACCTGGGAGCGGGTGCTCGATCTCGATCCGCGCTGGATCGGCTGGCTCGTGCCGCGCCTCGAGCAAGCCTGCTTCGAAACCGGCGAGGTGGAGCATCTCGATCTCCTGATCCGCCGGCAGATCGGGCGCCGCCCGCAGGACGCGGGGCTCCATCTCCTGCTCGCGCGCCATCTCGCCAAGAAGCACCGGCGGGAGGACGCGCTGGGTGCCCTCAAGCAGGCCGCCGACCTGGCGCCGGCGGACCTCGCCGTTCGCCGGGAGCGCGTGCGGCTCCTCCTGGAGCGGGGCCCCGGCGCGGATCTCGAGGCGGAGGTGGAGGCGCTGATCGAGGCGCTCCCGGCCGATCCGCCGGCCTTCCGGTGCGCGCGTTGCGGGGCCGCCTGCGCCGAGCCGCTCTGGCGGTGCGCCGCCTGCGGCGCCCCGGACAGCATCCGTTTCAACGAATTCCCCCCGTCCGCCTGAGGCCCCGCACGGGCCCGCCGATCGACCCGAGAGACGTCGCATGCCCGACGCCGACCCGACCCGCCGCGAGGCCGCGACGCCGATGCTCCGGCACTATCTGGAGCTGAAGCGGCGCTACCCGGAGGAGATCCTCCTGTACCGCGTCGGTGACTTCTTCGAGATGTTCTTCGAGGACGCGGTCCGCGGCGCGAAGCTCCTGGACATCGCGCTCACCTCCCGCGACAAGTCCAGCCCCGATCCAGTCCCCCTCTGCGGGGTCCCACAACATTCCGTGAACGCTTACATCTCCCGCCTCGTCGCCCTGGGACAGAAGGTCGTGGTGTGCGATCAGGTGGAGGACGCGCGCTTCGCGCAAGGCGGTCTCGTGAGGCGAGAGGTGACCCGCGTGATCACCCCGGGGACACTTCTCGAGGAGGAGCACCTGGACGCGCGTGGGAACAACTTCCTGCTGGGGCTCTCGGGCCGGGGCGGCCGCATCGGGATCGCGCTCCTCGATCTCTCCACCGGGGAGTTCCGGGCGACGGAGGTCGGGGAGGAGACATCGGCCGTCGAGGAGGTCGCGCGGATCGATCCGCGCGAGGTCCTCGTCGACGAGGCGCTGGCGTGCGGCGAGGGCTTCGGAGAGCGGTGGAGGGTGCTCGACGGGCGATGCGTGAACGTGATCGAGGCCGCGCGCTTCGAGCGTGCCCGCGCCGAGGAAACGCTGCGCGCGTGCTTCGGGGTGGCCTCGCTGGACGGGTTCGGCTGCGACGCCCTCGATCCGGCCCTCGGCGCCGCCGGAGCGCTGATCGAGTACGCCCGCGGGACGCAGATGACGGCCATCGCCCAGGTGGCCCGTCTCGTCCCCTACACGCTGTCCGACTACATGGTGCTCGACGAGTCCACGCGGCGGAACCTGGAGCTGACGGAGACGCTGCGGGAAGGGAGGCGGGACGGATCGCTCCTCGGCGTGCTGGATCGCGCCTGCGCGGCGATGGGCTCCCGCGCGATCCGGCGGTGGATCCTCTATCCGCTGCGGCGAATCGACGAGATCGAGCGCCGGCTGGACGCCGTGGAGGAGCTGCACGCGCAGGGCGGGACCCGGGCGGCCCTGCGGGAGGCGCTCGGCCGGCTCGCCGACGTGGAGCGGATCAACGCCCGCGTCGCGGCGGGGCGCGCGAGCGCGCGGGACCTCGTGGCGCTCAGGGGGAGCCTCGAGGCGGTCCCCGGGATCCTCGAGATCACCGCGGCGCTCCGGGCCGAGTTCTTCGGGAAGGACGCTCTCGCGCTCGATCCGCTGCCCGACGTGGCGGCGCTCATTGCCCAGGCCATCGTGGACGACCCGCCGCTCGACCCCCGGCAGGCGGGCATGATCAGGCAGGGTCACGATCCGCGCCTGGACGAGTGGCGCGGGATTGCGAGCCACGGCAAGGGGTGGATCGCGGAGCTGGAGGCCCGCGAGCGCGCGCGCACGCGGATCCCGAACCTGAAGATCCGCTACAACCGCGTCTTCGGGTACTTCATCGAGATCAGCAAGTCGAACCTCCCGCTCGTCCCTCCCGAGTACGAGCGCCGGCAGACGCTCGCCAACGCCGAGCGCTTCGTGACACCGGAGCTGCGCGAGTGGGAGTCGAAGGTGCTCCGGGCCGATGAGGAGGGCGCGGCGCTCGAGCGGCGGATCTTCGAGGTGGTGCGCGACCGGGTGCGGGAAGCCTCGGGGCGGATCGGCTCGACCGCGGAGGCGCTCGCGCGCCTGGACGCCGTGGCGGCGCTGGCCCAGGTCGCCGTGGAGCACCGCTACACGCGTCCGGTCGTGGACGAGGGCGACGTGATCACGATCGCGGAAGGGCGCCACCCCGTCATCGAGCGGATGAACCTCGCCGAGCGCTTCGTCCCAAACGACGTGCACCTGGACGGCGAGACGCACCAGCTCCTGATCCTCACCGGGCCGAACATGGCGGGCAAGTCGACCGTCCTCCGCCAGACGGCGCTGATCGTCCTCCTGGCGCAGATGGGCTCCTTCGTGCCGGCCCGGAGCGCGCGGATCGGGCTCGTGGATCGGATCTTCACGCGCGTGGGGGCGGCGGACAACCTGGCCCGCGGGCAGAGCACCTTCATGGTGGAGATGATCGAGGCGGCCAACATTCTTCACCACGCCACCCGCCGGAGCCTCGTCGTGCTCGACGAGATCGGTCGCGGCACCTCCACCTTCGACGGCATCAGCATCGCCTGGGCGATCGCCGAGTTCCTGCACGATCACGTGCAGTCCCGCGCGCTCTTCGCCACGCACTACCACGAGTTGACCGAGCTGGCCCGCACGAAGCCGCGGGTGCGCAACTTCCACATCGCGGTGAAGGAGTGGAACGGGCGCGTGATCTTCCTGCGGCGTCTCGTGGAAGGCGGGACGAGCCACTCCTACGGTATCGAGGTGGCGCGGATCGCGGGACTCCCCGTGGAGGTGATCGCGCGGGCGCGGGAAGTGCTCGAGAATCTCGAGGGCGGCGAGCTCGACGACGCGGGCACGCCCCGAATTGCCGCGCATCCCACCGGGGCGGACGGGCGTGACCGGGGCGATCAGATGGGCCTCTTCGCAGGGCGCGCGCCGAAGTCGCCGGCCGCGCCCGCGGCCGATGCGATCCGCGAGGCGATTCGCGCCCTCGACCTCGACACCCTGAGCCCCCTGGAGGCGCTGAACCTCCTCCACCGGATCAAGTCCGATCTTCCCTCCGGCGAAGAGGGAGGCGCGTCGTGAGGCGCGCCGCGCGCAGCCTCCCCGCGCCGGAGGCCCTTCTCGCCGTGCTCGCGGCAGTGATGATGGTCGCCGTCACCCCGCCTGCGTTCGGCGCGCGCGTGAGCACGGCGCGACGGTTCAAGCAGGCCGAAGCGCGGTTCCGGAGCCTCACCGAGTCGCCCACGGCGCGCCGGCGCCCGGAGCTCTGGGACCAATCGGCGGCGCGATTCCGCGCCATCGTGAGCGCGAACCCCTCGGGCGACTGGGCCGACGACGCGTCCTATCTCCTCGCGGAGGTCTACCACGAGCGCTTCCACACCTTTCGCCGGGACGCCGATCTGGATAGGGCGATCGAGCAGTACGAGCGACTCGTCGATCGTTATCCTCAAAGCCCGTACGCCGACGACGCGCTGGTCCAGCTCGGGGAGATTCACTACTATCAGCTCGGCGATTCCGATCAGGCGCTGCGATTCTACCGGCGCGCCCTCCGGGACTATCCGGACGGCGATGCGACGGTGAGCGCGCGCGTCCGGGTCGCGGCGATCGAACGGCCGAAGGTCCCGGGGCCGGGGATCCCGAGCCCGGAGGTCCCGAGCGCAGCGAGGGCCGACTCCGATAATGCGAGGGCCGACTCCGAAAGTGCGAGGGCCGACTCCGATAGTGCGAGGACCGACTCCAAAAACGCGAGGGCCGGCACGGTCCAATGGCGCCCGCTCCCTCGCGCGACCGTCGACACGAATGAAGCCACCGTCGGGGAACGCCCGCTGCCCCGGAGGCCGCTGCTGTCCTCGCCGGGAGCCGTGATCGGGGGCCGAAAGGGCGGACGGGTGCCGTCGGAGCTGCTTCCGAAGACCCTGGCCCCGGAGGAACCCGAGGCCTCACGGGCCGGGGACGGCGGGGGAGAGACAACGACGCCGCAGCCTCCGGCACGGGCGGACATGAACGCTCCGTCGCCTGCTCCGGAGGAGACCGATGCACCGGAGCCGGCGGAGCCGACGGGCGCGACGCCGGTGCCCCTGGAATCGGGATCGGCCGTGCCCAGGCCCGCGCCCTCGCGGCCGCTCAACCCGTTGCTCGAGGAAGGTCCGATCCCCCTCAGGACCCCTGCCGACAAGCTCCCCGTTCTGGCTCCCGAGGGCCCGCGATCGCAGATCGACCAGAAGGTGAGGGCCGACTCGGGGGATACGAGGGCCGACTGCTTAAAGGACTCCTGATGCAGGAACCAGCCCTTCCGGCCCAGGCTCCCCTGGAGGAGAGCGAGGTCCTCGCCGAGCTGGCCTCCCTGGAGGCGCAGCCCGAGGAGCGCCCATGGACCCACGAGGAGATCGTCGCGCGTACGAAGACGTTCCTCGCGCGCAAGCACGCCTGGCTCGAAGCGATCCACCTCGCCGGCGCATCGGGCACCGCGCTCATGCAGGCCCACACGCGCCTCGTAGACCGCCTGCTGCAAACGCTCTTCGTGCTCGCGGAAGCCGACTTCTACGCGCGCTACACGCGCCTCAACCATCGCCTCTCGGTGGTGGCCCAGGGCGGTTACGGCCGCGGCGAGATGGCGCCGTTCTCGGACATCGACGTCCTCTTCCTCCACCCGTACAAGGTCGATTCCTACGTCGAGAGCATCACGGAGCGAATCCTCCTGGTGCTGTGGGACTCGGGGCTGCAGGTCGGCTCGGCGGTGCGAACCGTGGCCGACTGCGTCCGGATGGGGATGAACGATCTCACGGCGCGCACCGCGCTCATGGACACGCGATTCGTCACGGGCGACCCGGGGCTGGCCGCGGAACTGTCGACCCGCGTGGCCAAGGACCTCGCGGGCCGCAGCGTCCAGGCCTTCGTGCGCGAGAAGATCGGCATGATGGAGAAGCGGCATGCGAAGTACGGCGGGAGCGTCTTCGTGCTGGAGCCCAACCTGAAGGAGGGAATGGGCGGGCTGCGCGACTACCACACGGCCCTCTGGATCGTGAAGGCGGTCTACAAGGTGGACAGCCTGCGCGGGCTCCTGGGCAAGGGGGTGGTGACCGAGCGGCAGCTCGAGCAGTTCGAGCGCTCGATCGAATTCATGTACCGCGTGCGCAACGCGCTCCACTTCATCAACGGGCGCAAGGACGATCAGCTCCGGTTCGACAGCCAGGAGAAGATCGCCGAGCAGTTCCGTTACCGGCGGAACGGGGGCCAGCAGCCGGAGGAGCGATTCATGCAGCACTACTATCTGCACGCGCGCAACCTCCTGGAGTCCTCCAACCGTCTCGTCGAGCGGGCGAGCGCGCTCACCGGGCGGATCCGGCCCATGATGGCGAGGCTGCGCAGCCGCGCGGTGGCGCCGGACTTCAGGATCTACGACGGCCAGCTCGCCCTCATCGACCAGGAGGTCTTCGCGAAGCGCCCGGAGGCCATCATGGAGGCCTACGAGCTGGCCCAGCGCCACGGCGTGGATCACTCGCTCTCGCTGCGCGACCGGATCCGCGAGAGCCTGCCGCGAATCGATCGTCGCTTCCGCCTGGACCGGGAGGTGAACGCCGCCTTCCTCCGGATCCTGGATCACCCGAAGGATGTCCTGCGCACGCTCCAGCGGATGAACGACTCGCGCGTGCTCGGCCGCTACATTCCCGAGTTCGGTCGGGTGGTCTGCAAGGTGCAGCGCGACGCCTTCCATGTGTACACGGTGGACGTTCACAGTCTCGTGGCGATCCACGAGCTGGCCAGGCTCGGAGAGGAGGGCGAGAAGCGCTTCCCGCTGCAGCGCAGGCTCTTCGAGGGGCTCGAGAACCGGCACGTGCTGTACCTCGCCTGCCTGCTCCACGACGTGGGGAAGGGGCACGGCAAGGATCACCACCTGCGGGGCAAGGCGCACTCCTACGAGGTCTGCGCCCGGATGGGGCTCTCGAAGGAGGAAACCGAGCGCGTCGCCTTCCTCGTCGAGAACCACCTGGTGATGGTGAATCTCGCGCTCCGGCGGGACCTGAACGATCCCCGCCTGGTCGCCGACCTCGCGCGCCGCTGCGACGATCTCGAGAATCTGAACAACCTCTCCCTGCTCTCCTTCGCCGACCTGCGCGCCGTGGCGCCGGACGTCTGGACGGACTGGAAGGGGGGCCTGCTCGAGTTTCTGTACCACCGCACCCACGAGATGCTCGAGAAGGGGGCCTTCGAGACGGACGAGACGGAGCTGGTCCTGGCCAAGCAGCGGGAGGTGCGGGACATCCTCGCGGGGGAGGTGCCGGACGACGAGCTCGAGCGATTCTTCTCCACGATGGTGAGCCGCTTCTTCATCGCGCTCGGCCCCAAGCGCATCGCCCGGTGCATCCGCATATGGCGCAGCCTGGGCGAAGAGCCCTTCACCTACGACGTGAAGCAGCAGTTCACGCGGGGGACCACGACTTTCATCGTGTGCGCGCCCGACTCGAAGGGGCTCTTCTCGAAGATCGCCGGCGTCATGGCGGCCAGCAGCGCGAACATCGTGTCCGCCTCGATCTTCACGACGCTGGACGGCACGGCGCTCGACATCTACCAGGTGAGCGACCCGCGGACCGCCGGGCCCATCACGGACGAGGCGAAGTGGGACGCGATCCTCATCGATCTCGGGCGGGTGCTCCGCGGTGAGGAGAGC
>JBGPLH010000179.1:0-6838 GCA_041486365.1 Thermodesulfobacteriota bacterium
CGGCGATCTCGCGGGGTGGACCGACACGTCCCGTCTCCTTCCGGAAGCGTCCGATGGCCGCGGCGGTCGTGCCGAACGCCGGGGGGCGCGCGCCGCGCCCGTTCCTCAACGGAAGGGGAGACCGGACGTAGTCGAGGTGGACGCCGTCGACGGCGGGGTAAGCGCGCAGGAGGTCTGTGAGGATCGCGGCCAGGCGCGCGCCGACCTCGGGCGACGCCGGATCGAGCCAGGCCCCCGGCGTGTCGGGCTTCCAACCGTCACCCGCGTCCGCGGCGCCGGTTCCGGAGAGGATCGCGCCGTCGCCGAGAGCGTGCAGCAGCCGGTCGCCGGAGGGTCGCCCGACCCGCAGCAGGTTCACCCATGCGTGCACGCGGGCCCCGCGGGCGTGCGCCCGCCCGATCGCCATCCGGAGCGGATCGAAGCCCTTCTCCTGCGCCCGCCGCCAGGGCGCATCATCGGTTTCCGTCGTCGCGAACCACGCGCGCCCGTCGCGGTAGACCTGCACGAAGAGATCCGTCGCGCCGAGATCCCGCGCGTGATCGAGCGCGGCCGAAAGCCGCGCCGGATCGTCGAGCGTCCGAAGCTTCCCCTCACACTCGATCCACAGGCCCAGGCGCGGCGTCCGAGGCGCGGCGGCTCCAGGCAAGGATTGCTCGCCGGCGATGGTCGCGGGGCAGAGCCACGCAAGCGCCGCCAGCAGGCGGAGTGCCGCGAAGGCAACGGGCGAAAGGCGGGGGCTGGTCAAGGGCGATCCCGGATTGTCATTTGCGCGGCTCCGTGCTACCCACCGGGACCGCGCTTCCTTCCCCGTCCGCTTCCCTGGATGAGTCGATGATCGACGCAGCGAACCGAGGAAAAACCCGCGGGCCTGCGCCGCGCGTCCCGGGCCTCTTCGCGAGGGCCCTCTCCGCGATGCCCCTCTTCGCGATTGCCCTCTTCGCTCTCGCCGCCGTGACGGGCTGTGCCACCACGCGGGAAGAGGGAGGCGCGGCCACGGCACCCTCCGTGAGCATGGCCGAGGCGCGAAGCGCGCTGGAGGCCGGGCTCGACGATGAGGCGGCCGACCGATTCGCCGCGGCGCGGGCCCACTTCGAGCGCGCGTCCCAGGCGCCACCCGGGGCGCTCCGCGGACGTGCCCTGTACATGCTCGGCCTGAGCGAGCTGGAGCTCAATCAGCCCGCAGCCGCCCGGGACCGGCTTCTCGAGGCCGCGAAGGAAAACGACGTCCTCGGCGACTACGCGCTCTACCACGCGGGCCGGGCCGCCCTGGAGGCGAAGGATCCGGCCGGCGCCGCGAGGATCTTCTCCGATCTCCGGCTCCGGTACGGCGACAGCCGCTGGCGGGCGGAGGCGGCGCTCGAGGTCGGTCGCGCCTATCTGGCGCTGGGCAATCCCACCGATGCCCGCGCCGCCATCACGCGCGCGATCCAGGAGGGACTCCCGGAGGATCGCCTCCCGGCCGCGCGTCTCGACCTGGGCGAGACCTTCGCACGCACCCAGGACACCGAGAGCGCCGTCCGGATCTACAAGGATCTGTGGCTCACGCGGCCCGAGACGCCGGAGGCGGACGACGCGGGCCGACGGATCGCGCGCATCCAGGGCCCGGGCGCGCCCGAAGCGATCGCCTCGATGGCCCAGAGGCAGGCGAGGGCCGATCTGCTCTTCCGTCGCTTCGCCTACGAGAAGGCGCTCCCGGAGTACCAGGCCCTCGCGGCGCAGGCGCGCGCGTCCGGCGATTCGGGGCGATCCTTCGAGGACGCGCTTCAGACCTCCCACTGCTATTTCCGGCTGCGCCGCTATCCGGAGGCCCTGGCCGCCTTCCGCGAGGTACGCGCGGCCTTTGCCGGGCGCCGCGGGATCGAGGAGACGAGCTTCTACGAGGCACGCTGCCTCGCCCGCACCCAGCGATACGAAGAGGCGTTCGCGGCCTTCCGCCGACTGATCACCGCCCACGGCGGCACCCGGTGGGGCAGGGACGCGCGCTTCCGGCTCGCGACTCTCCTGGAGGACCGCGGCAGGCTCGCCGAGGCGGTGACGGCCTACGAGGCCGTGCTCCGGAGCGGCGCGGGCGAGAACCGGAGTGAATCGCTCTGGCGGCTCGGCTGGATCGATCACAAGCGCGGGCGCGACGACGCCGCGCTCTCGCGCATGGATCGCCTCGCCGCCTCGGCGTCCGACGAGGTGCTCTCGCGCCAGGCGTCCTACTGGGCGGCGCGCATCCGGGAGGAGGCGGGGGCGCGGTCGGAGGCCGCGACGCGCTACCGGGCCATCGCGCGAAGCGCACCGCTCTCCTACTACCGATTCGCGTCGGAGGCTCGCCTGCGAGCCCTCGGAGAGAGCCCGCTCGGCGACCTCGCGCCCCTCGGAGCGGACCCCGCCGTTCCTTCGACACCGCCGGTACCGGGACTCGGCGCCCACTACCAGCGCGCGATCGAGCTCGTCGCGCTCCGCCAATCGGAGGACGCCGGCGTCGAGATCGCGCTCGTCCCCGCGCAGGGCGGGATGCGGACCTCCTTCGCCCGGCTGTTCCTCGCCGCCGGGGCCTACTACGAGGCTTCCCGCCTGATCGCGGCCCAGGGGGCGAGCGCCCCCGTCGGCGAGAGCCTGCGGTACGCTTACCCGCGCGCCTACCCGCGCGCGGTGCGAGAGGAGGCGGCGCGCGACAGGATCGACCCGCGCCTCGTCTGGGCGGTCATGCGGGAAGAGAGCACCTTCCGTCCCGCGATCCGGAGCCCCGCGGGAGCGGTGGGCCTGCTCCAGATCATGCCCGCCACGGCGGCGAAGCTGGGAAGCGAGCGCGGCGTTCCAGGGGCCGACACGCGCCTCACCGATCCGTCCACGAACATCAGGCTCGGGGCCTTCTATCTCTCCAAGCTCCTCGACCGCTACGGCGGGAACGCGCCGCGGTCCATCGCGGGCTACAACGCCGGGGAGGAGGCGGTGGATCGCTGGCTCGGCGACATGCCGCCCGCGGTCCTGGCCGACCCCGACGCATTCATCGAGGAGATCCCCTTCCAGGAGACGCGCGATTACGTGAAGAAGGTCTGGCGCAGCTACAGCGTGTACCGGCGGCTGTACCCGGAGCCGGACGTCCCCCGCGAATCGGGGGACGACTAGGTCTCGGGTGAGAAACGCGAAGGCCTCGTCCGATCAGATCTTCCGCTCGCACCCCTCCCAGTGCTTCGCGCGCAGCTCGCGCTTGAGGGGCTTGCCGCTGGGGTTGTAGGGGATCTCCTCGACGAACTCGACCTCCCGGGGGATCTTGTAGTCGGCCAGCCGATCCTTGCAGAAGGCCAGGATCGACTCCGCCGAGGTCCCGTGGCCGGGCCGGAGCGAGACGCAGGCGTGCAGCCGCTCGCCCCAGTCCTCGTCGGGCACGCCGAAGACGACGCAATCGAAGACGTCGGGGTGGGCGCGGATCACTGTCTCGATCTCGACCGGATAGATGTTCACGCCGCCGCTGATCACCATGTCCTTCTTCCGGTCGACGATGGTGAAGTACCCCTCCTCGTCCACCTTGGCCATGTCGCCCACGCTGAAGTAGCCCTCGAGCAGGCTCTCCTTCGTGGCGTTCTCGTTCTTGAAGTACCCGGTGATCAGCACGCTGTTCTTCACGTACAGCTCGCCCACCTGCCCGGCGGGCACTTCCTTCCCGTCCTCTCCCACGATCCGGATCTGGTTTCCCGCCACGACGCGGCCGCAGGAGCCGATCTTCCGGAGTTGATCCTCCGGCCGGAGGATCGTGTTGATCCCCGTCTCCGTCGCCCCGTAGAACTCGTAGAAGCAGCTCGGGCCGAACAGCGCGATCGTCTTCACCTTCGTCGAGTGGTGGCAGGGCGCCGCGCCGGTGATCAGCGCGCGCATGCTCGACAGATCGTACTTGTGCTTCACGGCCTCCGGCAGATGCGCGATGCGATTGAGCTGCGTGGGGACGAGGAACGCGGTCGTGACCTTTTCGCGCTCCACCGTCGCGAGGAACTGCTCCGGATCGAATTGCCGGCTCACCACGACCGTGCCTCCGAACAGGAAGTGCACGTAAGCGAAGAAGGGCGGGGCCGAGTGGTAGAGCGGGCAGGAGACGAGGTGCGTGTCGTTCATCGAGAACCCGAACTGCCCGATGATGTCCACCAGGGTCTCGAGATCCCGCGGCTGCACCGCCCGGTAGGCGCCCTTCGGGGTCCCCGTGGTGCCTGACGTGTAGAGGATCGACGAGGCGTTCTCCTCGGGGTTCGTCGGGGGCTCCTCCTCGCTGCCGGCCGCGATCACCTCCTCGTAGGCCCGGAGACCATGGGGCACCTTCTCGCCGATGATGATGAAGTTCCCCGGGGGCACGTGCTCGAAGAGCGTCATCACGGGCGCGATCACATCGAGGAACTCCTCCCCGAGGATCATCGCCTTCGCCTCCGAGTTGTTCATGATGAATTCGATCTCGGGGCCCTTCAGGCGGTAGCCCACGGGGACGCTCGAGGTCTTGAGCTTGCCCATGGCGAACATCACCTCGGCCCACTCCGCGCGGTTGTGCAGCAGCACCGCGACGCGGTCGCCGCGCCCGAGGCCCAGCCCCGAGAGCGCGTTGGCCATGCGGTTCACCCGCCGGTTGAGAGCGGAGTAGGTGAGACGTCGATCCTGGTCGACGAGGGCGGTCTTGTCGGGGTTGTGGAAGGCCTGGAACTCCAGCGTGAAGGGAAGCGGCTCCCGGGTGACGCTCTCGGGCATGATCGCATCTCGGGGATGGGCGTTGGTCCACGGACCGCGCCACGCCGCCGGCGATCCGAACCGGCGCAGTCTATCCGATGGAAGAGGGGAGGGGCAAGGCGCGGCGCCGCAAGACCCGCGAGGCGCCGTCCGTTGACAGGGATGCGCGGGCGTTCATAATGCATGTGAACACCGCCGTGCCGCGGGCCCGTCGCGCGCGCGCGACGGCGCCCGTCATGTCGAAACGCGCGCGGGACGCGCCGGAGAGAGCGGATGGCCGAGCAGAAGCGGCAGAGCGAGAGCCTCCTCGAGGAGGAGCAGGTCCAGCAGATAGTCAACGCGATCAAGGCCTCGAACCTCACCACCTGCTATCTGCTCTACCAGGTGCTCCTCGAGACGCGGGGCGAGAAGGCCGGCTACGAGCAGTTCAAGGCCGACTGGCTCCGCACCTATTACTCCACCCTGAAGATCGTCGAGAAGATCAAGCGGCGCTCCTCCGACCGCGTCTAAGGCGCGCGCCGCGACCGCGCGTGCCGGGAGGATCGATGAAACGCGTGCTCGTGCCCCTGGCGGAAGGTTTCGAGGAGATCGAGGCGGTGACGATCATCGACGTCCTGCGTCGCGCCGGCCTGCGCGTGGACGTGGCCGCCCTGGGCGGGAAACGGGTCACCGGCTCCCACGGCATCGCGGTGGAATCGGACATGTCGATCGACGACGCCCGCGCCGTCGACTACGACCTCATCGCGCTCCCCGGCGGCATGCCGGGGACGCTCCACCTTCGCGAGGATCCGCGGGTGCTCCGGCTCGTCCGCGAGATCGAGGCCGCGGACAGGCACGTGGCCGCCGTCTGCGCCGCGCCGAGCGTGCTCGCCGAGGCGGGCGTGCTCGAGAATCGCCATGCGACGGTGCATCCATCCGCGGCGTCGTTCCTGTCCGGCACGAAGCTCGAGGACGCCCGGGTGGTGCGCGACGGGAAGATCGTGACCGGCAAGGCCGCCGGGACCGCCATGGAGTTCGCCTTCGCGCTGGTGGAGCAGCTCCTGGGCGCCGAGGCCGTGGAAGAGATCAACCGGTCGATGTTCGCCAGGCTCTGAATGTCCGACGCCCATCTGGACACCTTCGTCCTCGACTGCCGCGCCCTCTTCGGAGACGATCTCCTGAGCGTCTTCCTCTACGGCAGCGCCGCCGGGGAGGATTTCATCCCCGGCGTCTCCGACTACAATCTCGGCGTCGTCCTCCGAAGCGTCCGTCCCGATCACCTCCGGCGCGCCGCCGGCAAGGTTTCCCGCTGGGGGCGCCACCGGATCAGCCCGCCGCTCTTCCTCGACCCCGCCTTCATCCACCAGAGCCTCGACGTCTTCCCGATCGAGTTCATGGAGATGAAGGAGACCCACCGTATCCTCTACGGCCCCGACCCTCTGGCCGGCCTCCAGGTGAGCCTGGCGAACCTGCGCCACCAGTGCGAGTCGGAGATCCGCGGGAAGCTCCTGGGCCTGCGCCAGGGCTACCTGCGCGCCGCGTCGCGCCCGAAGGACGTGCTGGCGCTCGCCCTCGGATCGCTCAAGCCCGTTCTCCTGGTCCTTCGCAACTTCTTGAGATTGCGAGGGGAATCCGTTCCGCAGAATATCTCCGGTGTCGTCGATCGCGTGGAGGCGCGCACGGCGCTCAGCCTCATGGCGGTCCGGCGGCTCCTCGCGGTGCGCACGGGGGTCGGGGCGGTGAAGCACCCCGAGATCATCCCCCTCTTCGAGGCCTACCTCGAGGAACTGCACGGCATCGCGGAGCGGCTCGAGTCATTCAGAGATCCTGTGGGCGCAAGCGCGTCGGGGAGGCCGTCCTGATGAACGTTCCGCGGCGGCGGCTCGCGATCCCGTGGGCGCTTCTCGTTTTCCTGCTCGCCTCCGCCGCCGGCGCGGCGGACATCGGTCCCCCGATCCCGGCGCCGCGCGGATTCGTCACGGATGACGCCGGCGTGATCCCGCCGGACAAGGATCGGGAAATCACGGCGCTGCTCGGGGAGCTGCAAGAGAAGACGGGAGCCGAGATCGCGATCCTCACGATCCCGAGCACGCAGCCGCTGGACGACTTCGACTACGCCACGGCCGTCTTCGACCGCTGGAAGGTGGGCCGACGCGGCAAGGAC
>JBGPLH010000180.1:0-6799 GCA_041486365.1 Thermodesulfobacteriota bacterium
CTCCGCGCGCTACGCGGGGGAGCCCCGCTCGGACGCGCGCAACAACGCGAAGCTGCTCGATGCCCTCGCGGCGGTTCCGGCGGACAAGCGGACCGCCGCCTTTCGCTGCGTGGCCGCCGCGGCGCTTCCCGATGGACGGGCGCTGTGGGAAGAGGGGAGCTGGCCCGGGCGGATCGGCCCGGCCCCCCGCGGCACGGGTGGCTTCGGGTACGACCCGCTTTTCGTCGATCCCGATACAGGACGCACCGCCGCCGAGCTCTCGCCCGCGGAGAAGGACGCGCGGAGCCACCGCGGGCGGGCCTTCCGAAAACTCGTCGCGGGTCTCTCGGGATTCGTGGAGGACCGGAAGGGATGACGGCGGGAGGGCGAGGCTTCTGCCGAGCCTGGGACGGTCTTGCAGGATTCCATGGGAGGGCGGGCCGCTCCAACGAGCGGCGCGTTGAGCGGCCGGAAGGCGCGTGGTAACCTGCGCGCCACGCTTTTCTCTTCTCGGACAATCGACTCATCGGGGCGTAGCGCAGCCTGGTAGCGCATCAGCTTTGGGAGCTGAGGGTCGTCGGTTCGAATCCGACCGCCCCGACCAGAACGCAACGGGGGCCCAGGGGGGCCCTCGTTGATTCGGATTCGGTGCCAGGCTTGACTTATTGACTTATTCCCTTCGGCCTTCCTTCGTTTCCGACCTCTCCAGCAACCCCGGATCCGACACCGCGAGCTTGTCGCGCACGGTGCGCCGGGCGTGGGCGAGCACCTGCGTCCGCCAGTCCCCCTCGTCAGCGGCGCCTTCGCGGATCTTCTCGCAGAGCGCCGCAGTGCGGGCGAGGATCGCCTTCCTCGTGTCCGCGAGGGACGGCGGAGCCGTGACGGGACCCAGCAGCGCGTCGAGCCCGTCCCACTCGCGCCGCGCCTGCTCCTCCTCCGTCCGGATCTCGCGCCCCACTATCCGGATGGCGTTGGCGGCCACGCGGGCGAGGAACGACCGGCGCCCTTCCGTGCTCGGGACGACCTCTTCCTCGAGAAATCGCTGCACGGCGTCCAGGAGCTCGAGCGCCGTCGGACGGTCCTGCATCAGCCCACCTCGATCAGATCCAGGATCTCCCACTCGGTCTCGGCAGTGCGCCGCCCGATCGTGGCGTGTTCCACGTTGCCGCCGACGCCGTCCAGGAAGAAGCGCGCCTGCGCGATGGTGAATACACCCCAGCGCAGGTTGCCGTAGACCTCCCAGAAGCGCACGCGCGCGGGATCGACCGGAAAGCCGCTCGCGTGCGCGTAGGCCTCGAAGAGATCCTCCCGGGTCCCCACGCCGCCCGCCGAGAGATGGTCGGCGCCGAAGCGCCAGGAGCGGACGCAGGCCCAACCCAGGTCCTCCATGGGATCCCCCACGTGCGCGAGCTCCCAGTCGAGCACGGCGCGCAGGCCCTCCTCGCCGACGATCAGGTTGCCGGTCCGGAAATCGCCGTGGACCAGCGTGCGCCGCCCGGGATCGGACGGAGCATTTCGCAGGAGCCAGCGCAGCGCCAGCTCGTAGGCCGGATGGGGATCGGGCGTGATCGTCCGGTACAGATCCTCGAGCCGTTCCAACTCCCAGCCGGCAGGCGGGCGATCAAGGGGCGGGACGGGGAGGAACGCCAGGGTGTCGCCGAGGGGGATCCGGTGGATCGCCGCGAGGGCCGCGCCGAGCTGGCCGGGGAGGGCGGCGCGGGCGTACTTGAAACGGTCGTCGCGCACGATCCGCCGGCCGATCGTTTCTCCCTCGACCCGCTCCGTCACGTAGAAGGGCTGTCCCGCCGCCGTCTCTCCCTCCCACCAGGGGCGGGGAACGGGAACGAAGGCCTCGAAGGCGGCGCGCAGGAGGGCGAACTCCTCGCGGGGGCCGAACTGCCGGTGGCCCGCGCCGCGGAAGCCGAGCCAGGCCAGGCGCAGCGTCTCGCGGCGTCCGCCCCGGTGCGTGAGCATCGCGTCCAGGGCCCAGGTCTCGCGCACGGCCCCGCCGGTCATGCGCCGCACGCCGTCGATCGCCACCTCGACGGCCTCCGTGCGCTCCTTCACGAAGGGGGCCATCAGCCGGATCAGCTCGGTCTCGGTCATGCCGCGATCACCGGGCGAAGTCCCAGCCGGCCCCCGAAGCCATCTGCTTCAGGATGCGGCGGGACACGACCATGCGGTGCACCTCGTCCGGACCGTCGTAGATCCGGGCGTAACGCGCGTGGCGATACATCTTCTCCAGGGGCGTGTCGCCCGAGACGCCGCGGGCGCCGTGCACCTGGATCGCCCGGTCGATCACGTCGTGCAGCACCTTCGCGCCGAAGAACTTGATCAGGCTGATCTCGACGCGGGCCTCGTCGCCCTGGTCGATCTTCCGGGCGGCGTCGAGCGTGAGAAGGCGCGCGGCCTGGATCTCGGCGGCCGAGTCCGCGATCCAGTTCTGCACCGTCTGCTTCTCCGCCAGCGTGGCGCCGAAGGCGCGGCGCTTGAGCGCGTAGGCGCACATGAGATCGAAGGCCCTCTGCGCCTGCCCGAGCCAGCGCATGCAGTGGTAGATGCGCCCGGGGCCCAGGCGTTTCTGGGCGATCATGAAGGCGGCGCCGCGCTCGCCGAGGAGATGGGACTTCGGGACGCGCACGTCGGTGAGCTTTATCTCGCAGTGCAGCCCCGTCGTGTCGCCCATCGTGGGGACGATCCGCACGACCTCGTACCCCGGCGAGTCAGTGGGCACGATGATCATGCTCGTCCGCGCGTGGGGCGCGGCCTCCGGCTCGGTAACGACCATCATCGTCGTGAAGGCCGCTGCGCTTGCCCCCGTGGTGAACCACTTGTGCGCGTTCACGATCCAGGTGTCCCCCTCCAGATGCGCGGTCGACCGGATGCCGGTCGGATCGGAGCCGGCCACCTCCGGCTCCGTCATGCCGACGCTCGGCGTGATCTCGCCGCGCACCATGGGGAGCAGCCAGCGAGACTTCTGTTCGGGCGTCCCGAAGAGGTGGAGCATCCAGGAATCCTGGGTGACGTGCGTTCCGAGGGCGACCATCGCGTGATCGCACCGGCCGATCACCTCGTTCACGTAGACGTAGGGCATGAAGGGAAGGCCGCCGCCGCCGATCTCCGCCGGCAGGTTGAGCGCCCAGAGCCCTTCGGCCCTGGCGCGGGCCTGGAGCTCCCTCATGAGGACGCCCGCCTTGCCGTCGCCCTTGTCGAGGACCGGCTCCTGGGGGATGATGCCCTCGTCGATGAAGCGACGGACGCGGGACCGGAGCTCCGCGACCTCGGGGGGGAGGCCCTCGTGGATGCCCATGGGATGATTGCTCCTCGGATCGGTTGAACGGCTCGGGAACGGAGGGTCCTTATCATGGACGAGGCGGGACGTGCAATTCAAGGGGGTGCCCGCCTCCGCATGCTCGTGGCCGCTGCGCTCGCGATCCTCGCGACGCTCGCGCTCCTGCGCGTGGGCGACGGCGAGTTCATCACCTATGACGACCAGGGGGACCTCCTCCAGAACCGTCACCTCCAGCAGGGTTTCACCCGCGAGAGCCTCGCCTGGTCCCTCACATCCCTGGAGTCGAGCAACTGGACCCCCCTCGCGTGGATGACCCACATCGCCGACTTCTCGCTGTACGGGAAGAATCCGCGGGGCCATCATCTCACGAACCTCGCGCTTCACGCCGTCAACGTGCTCCTTGTGTTCCTCGTGCTGGAGGCGATGACGGGCGCCCTCTGGAAGAGCGCCTTCGTCGCCGCGGTCTTCGCCGTTCACCCGCTGCAGGTCGAGCCGGTCGCGTGGCTGATCCAGCGATACACCCTGCTCAGCACGCTGTTCTTCCTCCTCACGCTCGGCGCCTGGCGGCGCTACGTCGCCGCGCCCGGTGTCCGCCGCTATCTCCCGATCCTTGCGTTCTTCGCCCTCGCGCTGCTCTCCAAGCCCATGGCCGTCACGACGCCCTTCGTGCTCCTCCTGCTGGACGCGTGGCCGCTGGGGCGCATGGCGGGCCCCGCGCCGCCTTCGTCGGCGCGCGGGAAGCGGGCGGGGAGCGTGGCGATCCCGAGCCGGGGGGTGCCCATCGGATCGCTCCGCGCTTCGCGCGGATTCGCTCTTGTTTTCGGGCGCCTCCTGGCGGAGAAGGTGCCGCTCTTCGCGCTCAGCGCCGCCGTGAGCGCGGTGACCCTCGTGGCCCAGCGCGGCGCGGAGACCTCGCTCGAGATCCTGCCGCCGGGCCTCCGCGTGGCGAACGCGATCCACGCCTACGTGGCCTATCTGGGAAAATTCCTCTGGCCGAGGGATCTCGCCGTCTTCTATCCGTACCCCGGCGCGGGCCTGACCGGGGCGAGGGTGCTCGGCGCCCTCGCGGTCCTCCTCGCCGTGACGGCGCTCGCATGGAGGGCGCGCGCGCGGTGCCCCGCCGCCATCGTCGGCTGGCTCTGGTACCTCGGGACGCTCGTGCCGGTGATCGGGATCGTGCAGGTGGGGCTGCAGGCGATGGCCGACCGCTACATGTACACGCCGATCATAGGCCTGCTGATCATGACGGCCTGGGGCGGCGAGGCGCTGCTCGTCCCGCGGGCAAGCCGCGTGGCGCTGGCCCTGGTGGTCGTCGCGCTCGTCACGGCGCTGGCGGGCCGGAGCGCCCTCGAGGCCGGCATCTGGCGTGACAGCGTGACGCTCTTCGCGCACGCCGTGCGCGTCACGGGGCCCAATGCCGTCGCGCAGCGCAACCTCGGCGACGCGTTCATGCGGCGGGGGAAGATTGACGAGGCGATCGGGCGCTACCGCGAAGCCCTCCGGATCAACCCCTACTCCGCGGAGGCGCACTACAACCTCGCCGAGCCGCTCCTCGCCCGGGAGCGCATCGCGGATGCCGAGGCGCAGTACCGGGAGGCCCTGCGCCTCGACCCGCGCATGTACCCGGCCCGCTACAACCTCGCCGTGCTGTTCATCCGCGCCGGGCAGCTCGACGAAGCGGAAGCGCAGCTGCGCGAGGCGATCCGGCTCGCGCCCGATCTCGCCCCCGCTCACTACACCCTCGGGAACCTCCTCGCACGACAGGGTCGATTCGCGGAAGCGCTTCCCGAGTTCCGGGCGGCGGTGCGCCTCCGGCCCGACGACCGGGCGGCGCGGTTGCGCCTTTCGCGCGTGCAGGCGATGCTGGCGTCGGGAGCGAAGCCCACGTCGCCGCCGGCGGGCGCCCCGGGGCCCGCGCCTTGAAACGATCGCGGACCCGGTCCGCGGTGGGGCCGCTCATTTCCGGAAAGGAGACGTCATGCGAATCGGGATCAGTTTCGATACCACGGGAGGGGAGCCCCTCGACGTGATGCTCGAGGGGATCGCGCAGGCCGAGAAGGACGGCTTCGACGCCGCCTTCCTCCCGAACATCTTCGGCTACGACGCGTTGATGGTCTCGGCGCTCGCCGGGAGGATCACGAGCCGGATCGCCATCGGCACGGCCGTGGTCCCCACCTTCCCGCGCCATCCCTTCGCGCTCGCGCAGCAGGCGATGACGGCCCAAGCGGCCACGGGCGGGCGGTTGGTGCTGGGCCTCGGGCCGAGCCACCGCGTGGTGATCGAGACGATGCTGGGGCTCTCCTACGAGAAGCCCGCCCGCCACATGCGCGAGTACATCGAGGTCGTCCGCGCGCTCCGCGACAACGGCGGGGCCGCCTTCATGGGCGAGACCTACCGGGTGCAGGGGAGCCTCAAGGTCCCCGGCGGAGGCGGGTTCCCCATCCTGATCGGCGCCCTCGGGCCGCGCATGCTGAGGATCGCCGGTGAGCTTGCCGACGGAACGATCACATGGATGTGCGGCCCGAAGGTGCTCGGCGGGACGATCGTCCCCGGGATCCGCGCGCACGCGCAGGCGGCGGGCAGGTCTGAGCCGCGGATCGTCGCGGGGCTCCCAATCTGCGTGACCGACGACCCGGCCGGCGCGCGGGAGAATGCGGCGAAGGCCTTCATGGTGTACGGAACGCTGCCGTCCTACCGCGCGATGCTCGACGCGGAAGGGGCGGCGGGGCCGGCGGACATCGTGATGGCGGGCAATGAAAAAGAGGTCCGGGCGTCCCTCGCGCGCCTGGCCTCGGCCGGCGTGACCGACCTGAACGCGGCGATCTTCCCGGCCGGGACCGACAAAGCGGCTTCGCGTCTCCGGACCTACGACTTCCTCGCGTCGCTCGGCGGGAAGATCAACTGAGCCCTTCGCCTCGATCCCGCGTCCAAGAGGTGTGATGAAGCTCGAACGAATTCACCATGCGTCGCTCTGCGTTTCGGATCTCGCCCGGGCGAAGGCTTTCTACGGGGAGGTGCTCGGCCTGGAGGAAATCCCGCGGCCCGATTTTCCCTTCGCAGGGGCCTGGTACCGCGCGGGAGCGAACGAGTTGCACCTGATCGTGCTGATGGAGGGCACCGCGCCGGCGACGCCGCTCAACGCGCTCCACCGGCACGTGGCCTTCGCGATCGACGACGTGGGGGCGGCGTCGGCGGAGCTGGAGAAGCGGGGTTACGAGGTCCTCGGCGGCGGACCGGGCGCGACCCAGGCCTGGGTGCGCGACAACGACGGGAACATCATCGAGCTGATCCGGCCCTGAGCCCGCGCCCCGTCTACTCGGCGCTCCCCGGGGCGGCGGCCTCCATCTCCTTGAGCGACATCCGTCGGAGGCGCCAGGACAGCGCGATCGGCGCGATCACGGTCGTCAGGATCACCATGACGATGATGGCCGCGTAGAGATCCGGCGGCACGACGGGCTTCCCGTCCAGGTGCAGCCCAGCGCCGATCCCCGCGAAGATGAGCCCCACCTCGCCGCGCGGCACCATGCC
>JBGPLH010000181.1:0-6746 GCA_041486365.1 Thermodesulfobacteriota bacterium
CCCGAGATCGCCTATTCGCGTGTTCTCGATCTTGATCACGTCGGCGCCGAGGTCCGCGAGGTGCACGGAGGCGGCGGGGCCGGCCTGGAAGCGGGTGAAGTCGAGGATGCGGATGCCCGCGAGGGGTCCCGCGGCCTGGGGCGAAGCGGTCATGGCGATTCCCTCTGGATGGATGGGGCCGCCGGGGGTTCGGAGTCCAGCGACGGGCCATGAGAAGGAATACGGGAGATCGGGCCCCGCATCAAGCCGGACCCCCTGAGCGAACGTGGCGCCCGGGTCGCCCCGGTCAAGAAGTCTCACCCGACTACCGATAAGAGGAAGACCCGGCGGCACGAAGGAGGAGTATTCCCGATGAATGGCCGCCCGGCCCGTGGCCTGACCACCCCTCTTCTACCGCTCTTGGTCCTTCTGTCCTTCGCGTCGGGACTCGCCTCCCGGGACCTCGCCCACGCCCAGTCTGCCTGCACCTACGATCTCACCGCCGTCACGAACTTCATCCAGACGGACGTGGCGCAGCGACCGCTTGCGGGAGCCTCCCTCCTGCTGGTGAAGGACGGGCAGACGATCTACGAGCAGTCCTTCGGGAGCTACACGGTCAACACGATCGTCCCCCTCGCGTCGGCCTCCAAGTGGCTCTCGGCCTCGGCGATCCTCTCGCTCGCGGACGACGGCCTGCTCTCGCTGGACGATCCGGTGTCCCGTTTCCTTCCGAACTGGACCGGAACGCGCGGGACGATCACGATCCGGCAGCTCCTCTCCCACACCTCGGGGCTCCCCGGGCTCCTCGATCCGCAGCCACCTTGCCTCCTGGACACGAGCACCACGCTCGCCGCCTGCGTGGACCAGATCGCGACGCTGCCGCTCGTCGCCGCGCCCGGCACCCAGTTCCGCTACGGGAACGTCTCGTTCCACGTGGCGGGCCGCGTGGCCGAGGTCGCGAGCGGGAAGTCCTGGAACACCCTGTTCCAGGAGCGGATCAAGGGCCCGCTCGGAATGCTCTTCACGACCTACGGCATGACGCAGAACCCGCGCCCCTCGGGCAGTGCGATCTCGCGCATCGAGGAGTACGGGAACTTCCTCCGGATGCATCTGGACGGCGGGATGTACGGATCGACCCGGGTCCTCTCGGCCGCCGCCGTGGAGGAGATGCGGAAGAACCAGATCGCCGGCGCGACCATCGTCTACAGTCCTTCCCCCGCCAATCCCTACGGCCTCGGGGAGTTCCTCGAGACCTGGGATTCCCACGGAGCGGCCACGGGGGTCGCCCACCCGGGGCAATTCGGCTTCTACCCCTGGATCGATCTGAGGAGGAAGCTTTACGGGGTGTTTCTGGTGTACGATCAGCTTGGCGCCGTCGGACAGCCCGGGACGATCTGGGCGCTGGTGCAGGACGTCCAACGGATGACCCGCGAGGTGGTCGACGCGCAGCCCTGCGCCGATCTCGACGCCGACGCATTGCTCGACATCTACGAGACGGGCGACGGGATCTACGTGAACCCGTCCGAGACGGGGACGAGCCGCACGGCGGCGGACACGGACGGCGACGGTTTCACGGACGGCGCGGAAGTGGTAGCGGGATCAAATCCGAACGATCCGCTGTCCGTCCCCGCGGCGGTTCCCACGCTCTCCGGCTCCGGCGCCAGCGTTCTCGTGATAGCGCTCATCGCGCTCGGCCGGCGCGTCATCCGCCGCGGCCGCGCGCCGCGCATGAGGAGGAAGCATGATCCGGCTGGAGATCGTCGAACGGAAGGGGGCGAAACTCTATAAGAAGCTGATCGACGCGATGCGCTCGGGCGATCTGCGCACATTCGTGGTCACGGACCGCGGGAAGAAGGTCACCCACGTGCGCCACCCCGGGCTGATGCGCTGGAAGGAATCGAACGGCGTGATCACCGGAACACTGCGCGGCACGAAGGGCGAGAACGCCTGGCAGCTGCTGGGCGCGTTCCTGGGGCGGCTCGCGCACAAGTACGCGGACAGGGTGGAGAGCATCCAGATTCGGTTCGTGGAGACCGTGAAGGTGAAGCGCCCCGCGCGCAAGGCGGCGAAACGCTCACGCTGACCCGCCCTACTCCCCTGTGAACTCCGGCGTCCTCCCCTCCAGGTACGCCTTCATCCCAGCGCGAGCGTCCTTCGTATTCATCGTGGTCACGAAGGCGCGTTTCTTCGATCCGCTTTCCGAGCAGGATCATCTCGAGCGCCCTCGCCTTGACCGCCCGAACGGGCCTTCGGTATAGTCGCTATCGGTTCTCCTCCGGACACCTTCGGCTCGTCCCCATCAAGGAGCGATCCAATGGAATTCTTCGCCTTCCACCTGATGCCCTGGCCCCATCTTCCCGATGACTACGAGAAAAAATACAACTCGGCCTGGGTGTGGGCGCCCAACAAGTACTACGACCCGGTGAAGGGCCACGAGCTGTACAACCGCTACCTCGACGAGCTCGAGTACGCGGAGGAGCTGGGCTTCGACGGCGTCTGCGTGAACGAGCACCACCAGAACGCCTACGGCAACATGCCCTCCCCGAACATCATGGCCGCGATGCTCGCCCGCCGGACGAAGCGGGTGAAGATCGCCATCGTGGGCGACGCGCTCCCGCTGTACAACCCGGTCACGCGCGTGGCCGAGGAATGGGCCATGCTCGACGTGGTGTCGGGCGGCCGCCTGATCTGCGGCATGGTGATCGGCGGCGGCCCCGAGTACTTCTCCTTCCTCACGAACCCCACCTATGCCCGCGAGATGTTCTACGAGGCGCACGATCTCATCATCCAGGCGTGGACCCAGCCGGGGCCGACGGAGTTCTACGGGAAGTTCAACAAGCTGCGCTACGTGAACATCTGGCCCAGGCCCTTGCAGAAGCCCCATCCGCCCATCTGGATCCCGGGCGCCGGCTCCCTCGAGACCATGGAGTACGTGGCAAAGAAGCGCTACGCGTACATGGGGATCCCTTACTTCCACATGGACGTGTTCAAGCGGAACTTCGCCTTCTTCCGCGAGTGCTGCGAGAAGGAGGGATACAAGGCGAGGCCGGACCAGATGGGCTTCCTGGCGCCGATCTACATCTCGGACACGGACGAGAAAGCGCGGGAGGAATACGAGCCGCACCTCTGGTACTTCATCAAGAAGCTCCTCCCCGGGCTGCTGATGGCCCCGCCGGGCTACACCTCGCCGAAATCATCGATGAAGATTTTCGACGCCGTGAAGAAGAAGCAGTTTATGATCTCCTGCGAGAAGTGGGCCGACATCGAGGAGGGAGAGTTCGCGATCGTCGGCAGCCCCGCGACGGTGCGCGACAAGATCATCCACCACATGAAGGACCTCGGCGCCGGCAACGTTCTCGGGCTCTTCCAGCTCGGTACCCTTCCGGGCAACCTCACCCGGAGGAACATGGAGCTCTTCGCGAAGGAAGTCATGCCCGCGGTCCGCAAGGCGTTCCCGAACCTTTGACCGGAGGTCCCCGCCGCCGCCGTTCATCCGGCGGTCATCCGGCGCCGGGCGGCGGGGCCGACAGAAGCAGATGTGCTCCGCCGATCGGCCCCGCGAATGGGCCCGGCGATGCCAGGAGATCGAAATGGAATTCACGGAAACGCACGTTGAGATCGGCGGCTCGAAGACCAAGCTCCTGCGGGGCGGGTCGGGCGAGCCGCTCCTGTACCTGCACAGCGCCGGCGGCGAGACCATGTGGATGCCCTTCCACGAGGCGCTCGCGGAGCACTACGAGGTGTTCGCGCCCGCCCATCCCGGCTTCGACACTTCGCAGGGGCTCGAGAAGATCGACTCGATGGAGGACATGCTCTTCCACTATCTGGACTTCTGGGACGCGATGGGCTGGGAGAAGGTCCACGTCGTGGGCCTCTCGCTCGGCGGCTGGATCGCCGCTGAGCTCGCCACGCGCTACTCGAACCGCATCAAGAAGATGGTGCTCGTGGATTCGGCGGGCCTGTACGTGAAGGGATCTCCCATCGCCCCTCTCTGGGAGCACGCCCTGGAGCCGGAGTACCTCCGCAAGATCCTCTTCGCGGATCCCGAGGGCCCGCTCGCGATGACGCTCGTGGTGCACCCGGAGGAGATGCCGGAAGAATTGCTGCTGCTCTCGATGAAGGGGGCCGAGGCCACGGCGCGGATCGGCTGGAACCCCTACCTGCACAATCCGAAGCTCCGCGAGCGGCTGCACCGGATCAAGGTTCCGACGCTCATCCTGTGGGGAGACAAGGACGGGCTGATCCCGCCGGCGCACGGCAAGGCCTTCGCCGAGGGGATCCGGGGCGCGAAGCTCGTGATCCTCCCGAACTGCGGGCACATGCCGCCCTTCGAGGCTCAGGATGCGTTCGTGAAGAACGTGCTCGGGTTTCTGAAGGGCTGAGCGCGGCCCTCCGCGGAAGGCGATGAGCCCGCCGGGGCTTTCCGGCGGGCTCGCGTCGTTGGAGATGCACCGCGGCTCTGTATGAAAGAACGGTGCCCGGTTACCGGAGCACCGTGAGCAGGTCGTTCAGGAGGAGCCGTTCGTCCAGGAGCCCCGTGCTGTAGATGTTCCGCACGTCGCCTCGCCCATCGACCAGGAAAACCTTGAGGACGTGCCCGATCGCACGAGTTTCCTTCCCGTCCTTCGTGACCAGCGGGGCGGCGTCCTGGCCGAAGTCCAGGAGCACGGGGGCGAGCGCGGGATCATCCGGCGCCGTGAAGAACCGCCAGTCGCCCTTCGGACCCAGGCTCCCGCGCAGCTCCTTCATGCGCGCGGGCGTGTCCCGGGCCGGGTCGAAGCTCACGGTCACGAGCCGCACCCGTCGGGCGAGGTCGGACCTCGCCGCGAGCGTTGCGTCCAGCCGTTGCATCACCGCGAGCGAGAGGGGGCAGCCGGCCGCGTCCGAGCAGTTCGTGTAGATGAACGACACGACGGCCGCGCGGCCCGGGGCGAGTCCGAGGATCGGCGCTCGCTTCCCGTCGGTGCCGACAAGCCGGTGCTCGGAAACGCGCCGGATCGCCGGAAGGTCGTAGGTGCCCGGCTGAGGCGGCTCGTAGAGCGGGGCCCCGGTCGTCACCTGCGCCTTCGCCTTCCCGTGACCCTCGTGGGCTCGAACGGGCGAAGACGCCAGCACGCCGATGGCCACGGCCAGCGCCGCAAGCACCCGCGTCATGGCGAGGCCGCGTCCACCCTCGCGCTGCTCCGCATGGTCCTCGAGCGCGCGACCTGGGGCCTCGCCAGGCCCAAATCCATGATGTGCGGGCGCCCGAGCTTCTCCTTCGTGAAGTCGATGGCGAAGGCGGGCGTGAGAGTCGTCCCGTTCCAGGCGAAGGCTTTCAGGAACTGCTCGTCGTCCGCGCCCGTCTTGTCCCAGTTCGCAAGCAGGGACGACGTGAAGTACACGCGCTTCCCGTCCCAGGACTGGGACACCATGTTCACCTGCTTCCCGATCTGCCGCTCGTGGACCTGCCTGGGCTTGCGCGGGTTCGACACGTCGTAGACGCGCACCTTGCCGTCCATGAAGGAATCGACGAAGAGGAACCGATCGTCGGCCGAGAGGCTGATGTCCACCGGGAGGGGCGGGCTCGCCGGATCGCCGACCGGACCCAGATCGACCGCTTCGAACGTGCCGTCGTCCTTGCGGAAGACCCCCCAGAGCTTGCCGGTGAGGGCCGCCGCGGTGAACGCGTAGTGGTTCCGCGGCTGGAGCGCCCAGCGGATCTCAAGCGGCGCGCCGGGCACGTCGAAGGTCTGCAGGGGCTTTCGCGCGTGGAAGTCCCAGAGCACCATCGTGTTGCCGAAGTTCTTCATCGCCGCGGGGTCCTTCATGAGATCGGGCAGGGAGCGCATATAGTTCTTGTGGCCCGTGAAGGAGGACGTGAGCATCCGGTTCAGGTCGGCGTTCACGCGGGCGTCGTAGCCGTAGGGTGCCTTGTCGGGCATCCAGTTCGTTCGGACGAACTTGCCGTCGTTGCTGTACTCGACGATGCCGGTGCGCCCGCCGCCGTCCTTCGTATTGGACAGGCCCGTGATGAGCATGCGGCCCGGGAGCGCGTAGAACGTGTGGGGGCCGGCAACGCCGCCCGACGACGTCGCGAAGTCGCGGATCGTCCGCACGACCTTCGGCTTCGCGGGATCGGTCGCCACGTCGAAGACGTAGATCACGTTGTCATCGAGACCACCCGCCCAGAGATATCGCCGATCGTCGGTGAAGCCCGCGTGATGGGCCTCGTGCCGCCCGACCACGGAGACCGACGAGACGACCTTCCCGTAGTCCGAATGCGCGGGGTTGGCTCCCACGGTCACGAGCTTGTCCGAGCCGTCGCCCAGCCCCTCGACGCCGAGGGTCCAGACGTAGATGAAATCCTCCTGGCCGGTGATCTTCGGCAGGTAGGGTGACTGGCACGTCTCGTCCGCGAGCGCCGGATTCACGGAGAGGAGACAGAAGAGCGAGAGCCTGAGAAGAAAGCGGATTGGGTTCATGGACACCCCCCGTTCCGTGGCTGATTTGTTCCGTGGCTGATTCGTTGCCTGCAAGTTTGCGTCGGCCCCTCTCGCCGTGTCAAGACTCGTACCGTCACCACCGAGAAGAGGGTACCCGATGACCCCCATCCACTTCTGGTTCGAGTTCGCGAGCACCTACTCCTACCCCGCGGCCATGCGCGTTGAGCGCGTCATGGCCGAGGCGCGCATCCCCCTCGTCTGGCGCCCTTTCCTGCTCGGGCCGATCTTCCGGGCGCAGGGGTGGAACGACTCCCCGTTCAATATCTATCCGGCCAAGGGGCG
>JBGPLH010000182.1:0-6736 GCA_041486365.1 Thermodesulfobacteriota bacterium
AGCGGGCTCGAGATCAGCGGCGCCTTCAGCACCGTCTCGATGTCCACCTCGCTCTGGAAGTGGGCCTTGTCGTTCATCGAGCCGTTGTGATGGTTCTTCACCGCCACCAGGGCGAGCTGCTTCTTCGTGGTGCCGTAGCGGTGGAAGTGCCGGTTGGCGGCCATGGCGAAGAGGTTGGGCGCCGTGATCCCGTAGGCCAGCACCGGGTGGTTGCGCGTGTTCGGGATCCCGCGGGCGCCCGAATCCTTGAGCTTCTCGAATCCCAGCGCAAGCACGACGTCGTACATCCCGCTCGCCACGGCGAAGCAGGCGTTCCTGAAAGCGTCCATGCCGCTCGCGCAGTAGTTCTCGTTGCGTGAGATCGGGATGTTCTGGATCTTCAACGCGTCGCCGAGGCTCGTCCCCGCGAAGGCCGAATTCAGCGTGCCCACCCAGGCGGCCTCGATCTGCTTCGGCTCGACTCCGGCGTCCGCCAGGGCCTCGAAACCCGCCTCCACGATCATGTCCTCGATGCCCATGTGGTAGTTCTCGCCGAACTTCGAGCACCCGGTGCCCACCACCGCCACGCGATCCTTGATGCTGCCCATCGGTTTCTCCTTCAATCCCTCGGCCGCGACTTCCAGAAATAGTTCTTGAGCCCACCGCCCTCGTGGAGCTTGCGGAGCACGAGGTCCACCTCGAGCCCGATGCGGACGTCCTGGGGGCCGGCGTCGGCCATCTGGACCAGCACGCGGCCGCCCCCGTCCACGTTGACCACCGTCTCGATCGTGGGCGGGTCCAGCGAGGGGAAGAGGTAGTCGCTCGTGAAGGTGTGCACCGTCCCGCGCCGGGCGAGCTTTTCGTCGTCGAAATCGTCCTTGGAACCGCAGTCGACGCATACGCGCTGGCGCGGGAACTGGGTCATCCCGCACTTGCGGCACTTCTCCCCGTACAGCTGCAAATCCTGTTTGAACTCGCGCCACATCACGACCGGGCTCGACGCGCCCTCGGCGGGGATGATCTTCGCAAGATCGCGGAAGAGGGCGTACTGGCCGTAGCTCGGCATCGGGCGCTTGCGGGAGAGGTAGTAGGACACGCCGCGCCGTTCGCGCCGGGAGTCGATCGCCTCCGTCACGCGGAAGACCAGCGCGTCGCTGCCGTCGCCGTAGCTCGCCACGACGAGCCGGTCGCCGGGCTTGGCCGTCTCGAGCGCCTGCGCGAGGCCGATGAGCGCCTGCGCGCACCCCGTGTCCCCCACGGCACCGAGCAGCGGGTCGGCGAGCTGGGTTTTCGGATCCAGCTCGAGTTTCTTCGCGACGGCCTGGGCGACGCGGGCGTTGGGTGTGTAGAGGATCAGGCGCGCGACGTCCACGGGCTTCAGGTCGAGGCGCTTGAGCAGTTTCGAGATGCTCTCGCCGAGCACGCGCTGGTAGCCGAACTTGCCCTCGAAGCCGCCTGGGAACTGCTGGACGTAGGGATCGGCGTCGCGCCGCCAGGTCCCTACGAACTCGTCGTTGATCGAGACCTGCCCCTCGAGGATCGCGATCAGGTCGTCGGCACCGAGGAGCAGGGCGGCCGCGCCGTCTCCGAACATCATCTCGTTGGCGGTGCGGGGCTCCGCGGGACGCATGTCCGCGGCGGCGACGAGCGCGCGCCCGGAGGTCCCGGCCTTGATCGCGTCGAAGGCGGACAACATGGTCGAGGTGGCGGCCCTGAGCGTGTTGGCGCTGTCCTCCGTCCGGCACTCGCGGTCGAGATCGAGGGCCGTGGCGAGGAGCCCGGCGCCGATCTTCTCGCGATAGGGGGCCGTCGTGCTCGCGAAGTGGACCACGCGGAGGTCCGCGCGGAGCCGCTCGGGGTCGAGCCCCTCCACGCAGTTGGAGGCGGCCTCGAAGGCCATGGTGAACGTGTCCTCGTCGAAGGACGCGACCGCCTTCTCGCCCTTGGCCGCCGGCTGCTGCCACTCCCGCGCGATGATCTCCCGGGCCAGCCGGTAACGGGGGATGTAGGCGCCGAAGGAGACGATGCCGACGGGTTGTTCGCGCATCCTGGGTCCCTCCCGTGAAATACGAAGCAACCTCAGCTTTTAGCCGCCCCTTTCTGTGCTGTCAACCCGGGTTGACCCTGCCGTCAACGCGTGGTAACAAGCAGCTTCCGTTCTCCCGGGAAGGGAGTCCTCGCACCCGCGTCACCGATTCGAAGGGTCCCGTCGCGTGTTCCGAAAAGTCCTGATCGCCAACCGGGGAGAGATCGCCGTCCGCGTGATCCGCGCCTGCCGCGAGCTCGGGATCCCCACGGTGGCCGTCTACTCGGAGGCCGACGCGGAGGCCGTCCACGCGAGGGCGGCGGACGAGCGCGTCCTTATCGGCCCGCCGCCCGCGAAGCAGAGCTACCTCGACGCCGGGCGGATCATCGCGGCCGCGAAGGACACCGGCGCGGAGGCGATCCATCCGGGTTACGGGTTCCTCTCGGAGCACGCCGACTTCGCGCGGCGCTGCCACGACGAGGGTCTCGTCTTCATCGGGCCCTCGCCGGACGCGATCGAGAAGATGGGCGCCAAGGCGCTCGCCCGCGACCTCGTCCGCGCGGCGGGGGTGCCCGTCGTGCCGGGAAGCGAGTCGGGCGTGGAGACGCTGGACGAGGCGAAGCTCGTCGCCCTGGGCGTGGGCTACCCGGTGTTCCTGAAGGCCTCCGCGGGGGGTGGCGGCATGGGGATGCAGATAGTCCCCGACGAGGCGACCCTCGATAAGGTGTTCGTCACCGCCCGGGATCGCGCGGAGTCGCTCTTCGGCCAGAACGCCGTGTACGTCGAGAAGGGGCTCCCGGGGCCTCGCCACGTGGAGTTCCAAATCTTCGGCGATGCGCAGGGGAACCTGATCCATTTCTACGAGCGCGAGTGCACGATCCAGCGCCGGCACCAGAAGGTGATCGAGGAGTCGCCTAGCCCGGCCCTCACCCCGGCACTGCGCGAGCGCATGGGCGACGCCGCGATCCGGGTGGCCCGCACGGTGGATTACGTGAATGCCGGGACGATCGAATGCCTCGTCGATGCGGACCGTAACTTCTACTTCATCGAGATGAATACCCGGCTCCAGGTCGAGCACCCGGTCACGGAGATGACCTGTGGGATCGACCTCGTGAAGCTCCAGCTCCGGGTGGCCAGCGGCGAGCCGCTCGGCATCCGCCAGGGGGACGTGAAGCCCCGGGGTCACGCCATCGAGCTGCGAATCTACGCGGAGGATCCCGACAGGAACTTCTTCCCCAGTCCCGGCACGATCAGGGTATGGCGGACGCCGGAGGGCGACGGGATCCGGCTGGACGCGGGCGTGGCCGAGGGATCCGTCGTGAGCGTGCACTACGACCCGATGCTCGCCAAGCTCATCGTTCGGGGCGAGCACCGCTCCGACGCCATCGCACGGGCGCTGGACGCGCTCGATCGGTTCCACGTCGAGGGCGTGAAGACCAACATCGAGCTGCACAAGCAGGTGCTGCGGCACCCCGAGTTCCAGGCCGGGACCTTCGACACCGGCTTCCTTTACAACCGCCTCAAGGCCTGACCGGAGGTCCCCCTCGAAGAGGGGGCCGACAAGAATTTATGAGCGCCATCCAAACAGTGAAGGAGCGTGATCCATGGCGACCGAAGTGCCCGCCCACATCACTGGGACCGTGTGGAAGATCGAGCGGAAGGTGGGAGACTCCGTGAGCGAGGGAGACACCATCGTGATTCTCGAGTCGATGAAGATGGAGATGCCCGTCGAGGCGCCCTCGGCCGGGACGATCTCCGAGATCCGCGTCTCGGAAGGCACCCCGGTGAACGAGGGAGACGTCATCGCGGTGATCGCGTGACGTCTCCGTGCCTCGCGGATCGCGGCCCCGGACCCCGGGTGCGCCGTGGTAGGTGACGGCGCCGCGCGCGTGATCGTGGAGCGCCGCGACAACCTGGCGCTCCTCGTGCTCAACAATCCCGCCAAGCGCAACGCGCTCAACCCCGATCTGCTGCTCGATCTGATCGAGGCGCTCGATCGCCTGCGCGGCGAGGACGTGCGCGCCCTCGTCTTCCGGGGCGCGGGCGAGAAGAGCTTCTGCTCCGGCTACGACATCTCCGCGATCCCCACGCGGATCCCGCCCGAGGACTTCGCGACCCGGTCGCCCCGGAACCTTGTCCAGGAGGCGATCGGTCTCGTGGAGGAGTTCCCCCTTCCCACGATCGCCATGCTGAACGGTCACGCCTGGGGCGCGGGATGCGAGCTGGCCACCGCCTGCGATCTTCGCGTGGCGGTCCCCGAGGCGACCTTCGGCATGCCCCCCGCGAAGCTCGGGATCATCTACTCGCCGCGGGGCTTGAAGCGCTTCCTGAATCTGATCGGCGTGGCCAACACGAAGGAGATGTTCTTCACGGCCCGTGGCGTGGACGCGGCACGGGCGCTCGACATGGGTCTCGTGAGCCACGTCGTGCCGCGGGGGGAGCTGGAGGATTTCGTGTTCGGCCTCGCCTCCGACATTGCCGCGGGCGCGCCGCTCGCGCTCCGGGGGATGAAGCGGGTGATCGCCTTCTGCCTCGCGCACGATCTGGCGCCGGAGGACGAGGTCGAGGCCACGCGCCTCATCGCCGAAACCTTCGCGAGCGAGGACCTCGTGGAGGGCCAGGCGGCGTTCCTGGAGGGGCGGAAGCCCCGATTCAAGGGCAAGTGACCATGCAGCCGTGAATCAAAACACCTGCGTCTCGCCGTGCCGCAGGATCGCCACGCGATCGCCGAGCCCCTCGTGGTCGCGGATCGCGGCCAGCCACTCGATGGGCTCCTCAACCGGCTCGTAGGAGAGGACGAAGGTTCCCCAGTGGATGGGGACGAGCCACTTCGCCTTGAGATCGTGGAAAACCTTCACGGCATCTTGTGGATTGCAGTGCACGGCCCGGAAGGTGTCGGGCTTGTAGGCGCCGATGGGAATCAGGGCGACGTCGACCTTGTGCTTGCGTCCGATGTCCTTGAACCGCGGATCGTACGCGGTGTCCCCGCCGAAGAAGACCGACTTCGAGCCGCCCTCCACCAGGAACGCCGTATAGCCCCGGTAGGTGTCGTGGAAGTAGCGGTGCCCGAAGTGGCGCACCGGGAGCGAGGTCACGCGGACGTTTCCGATGTCCACGTGATCGTGGTGGCCGAGCTCGATCACCTCGCGGAGCCCCGCCTTCCGCGGCAGATCGCCGACGTCCTGGGGGCAGATCACCGGCGTGTGCTTCGGCAGCCGTCGCAGTGTCGGTAGGTCGCAGTGATCCATGTGGGCATGAGAGAGCAGGACCATGTCGAGTTTCGGAAGGTGGTCGAAGGGGATCCCGGGCTCCACCAGGCGGCGCAGGAGCAGGATCCGGCGTGAGTAGATCGGATCGGTGAGCACGTTCATTCCCGCGGTCTGGATGAGGGTCGTGGCGTGGCCGATGTAGGTGACGGCCGTCTGGTCCTCGCCGACGATCCCGGGCGGCTCTCGGCCCTCGACCCGCCGCATTGGAAGCAGCATCGTGAGCGCGATCTTCCGCGCCACGCGCCCCCGGGTGATGATCCCCTTCGGGCGCTTTCCCGGCTGCCGCTTCTTCGTCATCCCGCCTCCGCCTGACTCGCCGTCCCCGCCGCTCCCGTCGCGCGCCGCAGCGCCGACCTCGGGTCCTCCCCGCGCTTCTGCGCGTCGAGGAAGAATGCCACCACCTTCCGCAGGTCCCGTCCCTTCGCCTCGTAGAGCCGCTCGAAGGCTGGCAGGTCGCCGTAGTAGCGGCGGTTCGCCAGGATCACCGCGTTGTTCCACTCTTGCCGCGCGAAGTCCTCGTAGAGCGGCATGGAGAACCCCTTCTTCATATCCTCGAAGGCGCGCTTCTCCTCCCGGAAGATCTCCTCCCGCCGGGCCAGTGTCTCCCGCTCCGGAAGCTTCCGGGCGTACAGCGCCTCGAGGCGACGTGACACCTTCTCGATGAACGCGCCGAAGGCCACGTCGTCGGCGATGCGCGCCCGGGCCTCGCGCACGCGGCGGTCGTCGGGGCCGAAGCGGCGCGCGAGGAAGGCCAGGCCCGCCGTGTTCCCCACGAAGGTGGCGAACCCCTCGTCGAAGTCGACCTCTCCCTTGAGGAAGAGGGTTGCATGGGTGAGCTCGTGAAGAATCAGCTCGGGGATCTCCGCCTCCGGATAGCGCAGGAACGTCGAAAAGATCGGATCGCCGAACCAGCCGAGCGTGCTATAGGCGGCCACACCGCCCACGGTGGTGTCGTACCCCTCGCCGGAGAGCCGCCGGGCCTCTTCGTCGGCCCGGGGCCGCGCGAAGTAGCCCTTGTAGGGGACGGTGCCGACGACCGGAAACCACCAGTGGTAGGCCTCGAGCCGGGTCCTTTCGGCGGCGGAGACGACCCAGCAGACGACCTTGCGATCGAGACGTACGTAGGTGTCGAAGTTGTGCGTGCGCCGGAGGCCGATCTGCTCCTCCCCGTAGCGCTTGGCCTCCCGGGCGAGCCGGATCAGCGATTTCTCCTTCTGGCTCGCGGACGGGTCGCCCAGGACCTGCGTGACGTCGCGCCGCGCCAGCAGGATTCGAGCCTGCCCGATCCCGAGATGCATCAGATAGAGCGCGGGGCAGGCCGGAAGCGCCGCCAGCGCCCCGAGCACAGCGACGGCGATCACTGCCGGCACCGCGCGCCGGGCGCGCGGTGGGCGCTTGCTGTCGGGTCGGGCGGACTCTCGTGTCACGGGCGGGCCGGAAGCTCCCGATCGCGGCGGGCGTC
>JBGPLH010000183.1:0-6729 GCA_041486365.1 Thermodesulfobacteriota bacterium
CTTCTTCCGCTTCACGCTGGGCTTCTCGTAGTGCTCTCGCTTGCGGATCTCCGACAGGATTCCCGCCTTCTCGCACTGCTTCTTGAAGCGCTTCATGGCGTTATCGAAGGGCTCGTTGTCCTTGACTTTGACTCCCGGCATGCGGGGTTTCGCCTCCCCTCTATCGAGAATTCCGTCCGCCCGGGCAAAAAGACGCGGTTTTCCCGGGCTTCGGGCAAAACGGCAGTATATCGGTCGAGCTTCGAGTGTCAACCCAAAACTGGCCGCAGCCACGGGCGCTTCAGAGGCGAATGGGGACCCCCCGCTCGGCGAGGTACTTCTTGGCCTCGGGAATCGTGTGCTCCCGGAAGTGGAAGATCGAAGCCGCCAGCACGGCGCTAGCCCCTCCCTGGACGAGGCCCTCGTAGAGGTGCTCCAGGGTCCCCACCCCGCCCGAGGCGATCACCGGGACTCCGACCGCGTCGCTCACCGCCCGGGTGAGGGGGATGTCGTAGCCGGCCTTCGTGCCGTCCCGGTCCATGCTGGTGAGGAGGATCTCGCCGGCCCCCGCGCGCTCCATCTGCTCGACCCAGGCGAGGGCGTCGATCCCGGTCGGCGTGCGCCCGCCGTGGGTGTAGACCTCCCAGCGAGGCTGGTCGGGTGTCTCGTGAACGCGCTTGGCGTCCACGGCGACGACGATGCACTGGCTCCCGAATCGTCCCGCGGCGCGCCGGACGAAGTCCGGATCGGCCACGGCCGCCGTGTTGATCGACACCTTGTCGGCGCCCGCCCGGAGGAGGCTCTTGATGTCGTCCAGATCCCGCACGCCGCCGCCCACGGTGACGGGCATGAAGACGCCCTCGGCCGTGCGCGCCACGACGTCGAGGATGATGTTCCTCCGCTCGTGCGAGGCCGTGATGTCCAGGAACGTCAGCTCGTCCGCCCCCTCCGCGTCGTAGGCGAGCGCGGCCTCCACCGGATCGCCCGCGTCGCGAAGGGCGACGAAGTTGACCCCCTTCACGACACGACCTTCCTTCACATCCAGGCAGGGGATGATCCGCCGGGTCAGCACGTCCTGGGCCCTCCCGCGATGGCGAGCGCGTCCGCGAGCTTCACGTCGCCCGTGTAGAGCGCGCGGCCCACGATGACGCCCGTGACTCCCGCCGGCTCCATCCGGGCCACGGCCCGGATGTGCTCCAGGCTGCCGATCCCGCCGGAGGCGATCACGGGGATCCGCGTCGCCCGGGCCAGCGCCTCCGTGGCCGCGAGGTTGGGGCCGCGGAGCGTTCCGTCCACTTCGATGTCCGTGTACACGATGCCCGCCAGCGGGAGATCCTCGAATCGCCGCGCGACGTCGATGGCCGTCTCAGCGCTCGTCTCCACCCAGCCCCGCACCGCCACCTTCCCGTCCCGGGCGTCCAGGCCCAGCACGATCCGCCCCGGGAACCGCTCCGCGGCCTCGCGAACCACCGCGGGCTCCGCGAGCGCCGCCGTGCCGAGGATGACCCGCGTAACGCCGAGCGCGAGCATGCGCGCGGCCGTGTCCACGGTCCGGATCCCGCCGCCCATCTGCACCGGAACGGAGACGGCCCCGAGGATCCGGCCGATCGCATCCAGGTTTCGCGGCTCCCCCGCGACGGCGCCGTCCAGATCCACGACGTGGAGCCAGGAGGCCCCCTCGGACGCCCAGCGCCGCGCGGCGTTCTCGGGGTGATCGTCGTAGCGCGTCTCGCGCGCCATGTCGCCCTGCACGAGGCGGACCGCCGCGCCTCCCTTGATGTCGATGGCCGGGTACACGATCACGGCGGGCTCCCTGGCGGGACCGGCGAGGGAGGCACGGCCTCATCGCGCGGAGGGCGCGGCTTCGGGAAGCGCTCGAGGATCTGTCCCGCCGCCCAGTCGGCGAGCTGGTGGGCCGTGAGGAAGCGCGCGCCGCGCTGCACGAAGCTGCCGATCCCGCCCACGTTGTCCGATAGCGTCGCCTGCGTCTCGGCGTAGGAGGCCTGCCAGAGGAGCTTTCCCGTGCGGGCGTCGACCAGGTGCACGTCCATCACGACCGCGGCGGACGCTTTCGCCGCGTAGGCCGATCCGTGCAGCTCGTCGTATAGCAGCACGTTTCCGGCGAGCACCGCGTCCGCGCCGAGCTCTTCCGCCATCGGGCCGAAGAACGCCGGCGGCTCCATCGCCTTCGGGTCCAGGTGGCGCCGGGCGATGAGGGCCTCCACGTCCCCCGGCCGGACGATGTCGTAGCCCCCCTTGAGAGAGAGCTGCTGGAGAAAGATGGCGGTGACCTCCGCCAGGGCGGCCTCGGGGACGCGGGCCCGCGGAAAGATCTTGCCGTCGTACAGGCAGGTCACCGTCGGCGAGCGCTCCGTGCCGGTGCGCTTCACGTAGAGATCGCTTTCGAAGGGAAGCAGGGCGATCCGTCTGACCGCGGTTTTCCGGAGGAGATCGGTCTCCTGGACCTGCACGAACTTCGCGCAGGCGGCCAGCGGCGATACCGCGAGGAAGATCAGGACGGCGCGCGCCGCCGCGCGGCGGATAGTCAAGGCGCTATCCGGCGAGGCGGCCGAACCGGTCGAGGATCGACAGGCCCAGGCGCTGGCTCTTTTCCGGATGGAACTGCACGCCCCAGACGTTCTCCCGCGCGATGGCGGACGTGAACGACACGCCGTACTCCGTCGTCCCGGCGATCCAGGCGGGATCCACGGGCTGCACGTAGTAGGAGTGGACGAAGTAGAGGTGGCTCGGATCCGGGAGCCCTTCGAAGATCCGCGCGCGGTTCGGGAAGGCCACCTGGTTCCAGCCGATGTGCGGGACCTTTAGCGACTCGCCGGATGGCGTCCGCGCCGGGAAGCGCACGACGCGTCCCGACACGAGCCCCAGCCCTTCCTGCCTGCCGAACTCCTCGCTCTCGTCGAAGAGGAGCTGGAGCCCCAGGCAGATACCGAGGAAGGGCCTGCCGCCGCGGACGGCCTCCACGACGGGCTCGCGCAGGTCCCCCTTGACGAGGTTCGCCATGCAGTCGCCGAAGGCCCCCACGCCGGGGAGCACCACGGCGGACGCCGCGCGCACACGATCGGGATCGGGGGTCACCTCCGCGGCGTGGCCCAGGCGCTCGAAGGCCTTCTGCACGCTGCGCACGTTCCCCATGCCGTAGTCCACGATGGCGATCATTGCCCATCCCGATCACGCAATCTAGAGGCTGCCCTTCGTCGAGAGCGCGCCGCGCACGCGGGGCTCGATCCGGCTGGCCGCATCGAGGGCGCGGCCGAGCGCCTTGAAGACGCTCTCCACGATGTGGTGCGAGTTGCGCCCGTAGCGCGTGTTCACGTGCAGATCGATCTGCGCGTTCGATCCGAAGGCGCGCAGGAACTCCTCCACGAGCTCCAGATCGAAGTTGCTGATCCGCCGCGCCGGGATCTGCACGTTGTAGACGAAGTGCGGCCGGTTGGAGAGGTCCACGGACACCTCCGTGAGCGTCTCCGTCATCGGCACCACCCCGTGGCCGTACCGGCGGATCCCGCCGTAACCCTCCAGCGCCTGGTGGAACGCGCGGCCGAGCACGATTCCGACGTCCTCCACCGTGTGGTGCAGATCGACCTCCAGGTCGCCGCGCGCCTTCAACTGGACGTCGAAGAAGCCGTGCCTGAAGGCGGCGCCGAGCAGGTGATCGAAGAAGGGGATCCCCGTGTCGACGTGGTACTCGCCCGTCCCGTCGATCACGAGCCGCAGCGCGATGTCGGTCTCCTTCGTCTTGCGCGTCACCTCGGCGCGGCGCGCGGCTCTCGATTCGCCCTTCGCGCGGGGCGTCCTGTCGTTCGACTCGTTGGATACTCTCGGCCCTCGCTTCGCTCGGGACATCACTTGGAATTTTCTCGGCCCTCGCTTCGCTCGGGACATCACTTGGAATTTTCTCGGCCCTCGCTTCGCTCGGGACCTCAGTGTGCCCTTCTTCATGCCGTCCTCCGTCGGGCGCGGCCCGCGCCCCGTCTGCGCTTGTCCCGGTCCGCATCGAGCCGGACCCGCACCGCTTCCGCGTGCCCGGGCAGCCCCTCGAGCAGCGCGAGCGACTCGGCGTAGGGACCGAGCCGCCCGAGGCCCGCCGCCTCCACCTCGATGACGCTGGAGCGCTTCACGAAATCCTGGGCGCCCAGCGGCGAGAAGAAGCGCGCGGTGCCCGCCGTGGGCAGCACGTGATTCGGCCCCGCCACGAAATCGCCGAGCACCACGCTCGTCCGGTGCCCGAGGAAGATCGCCCCCGCGTGGCGGATCTTCTTCAGGAGCAGATCCGGCCGGGCGACGGCCAGCTCAAGGTGCTCCGGCGCGAAGCGGTTCACGAGGTCCGCGGCCTCGGACAGATCCCGCGCGAGGATGAGCGCGCCACGGGATTCGAGGGACGCCATCACGATGCTCCGGCGCGGCGCCGCGGCCGCCCGGGCCAGGAGCCGCTCCCGCGCCTGCTCGACGAGCGCCCGCGAGGTCGCGATCAGCACCGCGGTTGCGTCCTCGTCGTGCTCGGCCTGCGAGAGAAGGTCGGCCGCCACCCAGTCCGCGCGTGCCGTCTCGTCTGCCACGACCACTATCTCCGTCGGCCCGGCGACGGCGTCGATCCCCACCGCGCCGAAGGCGAGCCGCTTCGCCGTGGCGACCCAGATGTTTCCCGGGCCCACGATCTTGTCCACACGAGGCACGCGGGCGGTGCCGTAGGCCATCGCCGCGATGGCCTGGGCGCCGCCGATCCGGAACACGCGATCGACGCCGGCCACGTCGGCCGCCGCGAGCACCATGGGATTGAGCGCTCCGCCGGTGGCCGGCGTGGCGAGCACGATCTCCCGCACGCCCGCCGTCCGGGCCGGAACGGCCGTCATGAGGACCGAGGACGGATAGGCCGCCTTGCCGCCCGGCGCGTAAACACCCACGCGATCGAGCGGCGTCACCCGCTCGCCGATCGAGACGCCGGGCCCGCCGGCCATCCGCCATGATTTCGGGAGCGCCCGCGCGTGGAAGCGCTCAATTCGCGCGGCCACGACCTCGAGCGTCCGGAGCGCCTCGCGGGGCACCTGCTTCCGCGCGGCGCGCAGGGTGCGCCGGTCGACCTCGAGGGTCTCCGGCCTGACGTCGGCGCCATCGAAGCGGCGCGTGAAGCGGACCAGGGCGCGATCGCCCTCGCGCCGCACGGCCTCCATGATCGCGCGCACGCCCCGCTCGACGCGCTCTCCGTCCTCGATGGAGCGGGCGAGGATCCGGGCGAAGGCGCGCTCGAATCCCTTCTCGCGCGTCGAGAGGATCGGGAGCGACGGCGTCTTCATGACCCGGCGGCCTTCTCGCGGCGGATCTCCGCACCGAGCCGGGAGAGCTTCTCCTCGATGCGCTCGTAGCCCCGGTCGAGGTGGTACACCCGGGAGATCTCCGTCGTCCCCTCCGCCGCCAGGCCCGCAAGGACCAGGCACGCGCTCGCGCGCAGATCCGTGGCCATCACCGGAGCGCCCGACAGCCGGGGGACCCCGCGCACCACGGCGATCCCCGCCTCCACCGTGATGTCGGCCCCCATCCGCTGCAGCTCGCTCACGTGCATGAAGCGGTTCTCGAAGACGGTCTCCGAGATCCGGCTTGTGCCGGACGCGAGGGTCATGAGGGCCATGAACTGCGCCTGCATGTCCGTGGCGAAGCCCGGAAACGGGGACGTGCGGATGTCAGTGCTCCGGATCGGCTCCGGCGCGATTACCCGCAGGCCGTCGGCCTGGCGCTCGATCTGCGCGCCCGCCTCCCCGAGCTTCGCGATCACCGCCTCCAGGTGCTCGGCACGCGCGTTGCGCAGGGTGACGTCCCCACCGGTGATCGAGGCGGCCACCATGAAGGTGCCCGCCTCGATCCGGTCGGGCATCACCTTCACCTCGACCGGGAGGAGGAGGGGCACGCCTTCCACCGTGATCGTGTTCGTGCCGGCCCCCTCGATCTTCGCCCCCATGCGCGACAGCACGCGGGCCAGCTCGACGACCTCGGGCTCCTGGGCCGCGTTATCGATCACCGTCACCCCCTCCGCGAGGCTCGCCGCCATGAGGAGGTTCTCGGTGCCGGTCACGGTGATGGTCTCGAAATAGACCTTGCCGCCCATGAGCCGCTCGCAGTACGCGGTGACGTATCCGTGCTCGATCTCGATCTTCGCGCCGAGCGCCTCGAGCCCCTTCAAGTGCAGATTGATGGGACGCGCGCCGATGGCGCAGCCGCCCGGCAGCGAGACACGCGCGCGCCCGTAACGGGCCAGGAGCGGTCCGAGCACGAGGATGCTCGCGCGCATCGTCTTCACCAGGTCGTAGGGCGCCTCGGGCGTGTTGACGCGGGTCGTGTCCACCGCGAGGAAGTCATTAACAACGTCGGCCCTGGCATTGTCAGAGTCGGCCCTCCTTACGGTCGGGACCTCGGGCCAGCGCCAGGTGACGCCCATGTGCTCGAGGAGGCGGAGCATCGTCCGCACGTCCTCCAGGCGCGGAACGCCCTGCACCACGCTCATGCCGGACGTGAGAAGCGTGGCCGCGAGAATCGGCAGCACCGCGTTCTTCGCCCCGCTCACCTCGACGTCGCCTTCCAGGCGCCTCCCACCCTGGATCAGGATCCTGTCCATGCTCCCCCCCCCGTTCGTCAGCTCCCGCCGGCGTGCCGGGCCGGCGGCCCTCTGCGATCCTCCTTGCCGTCGCTCAGCCTTTCAGCCGAGACGACCCGCGGGATGCCCGCGAGATCCCTCCGAAC
>JBGPLH010000184.1:0-6696 GCA_041486365.1 Thermodesulfobacteriota bacterium
CCGCCGCCGAAATCGTACACGACGATCGTCTCGTCCTTCTTCTTGTCCAGCCCGTAGGCCAGCGCTGCCGCGGTCGGCTCGTTGATGATCCGCTTCACCTCGAGGCCGGCGATCCGGCCCGCGTCCTTCGTGGCCTGGCGCTGGCTGTCGTTGAAGTACGCGGGGACGGTGATCACCGCCTCCGTGACGGGCTCGCCCAGGTAGGCTTCCGCCGAGCGCTTGAGCTTCTGGAGGATCATCGCGGAGATCTCGGGGGGCGAGTACTGCTTGCCCTGCGCCTCGACGCGCACCTCACCGCCCGAACCCTCCACGACCTTGTAGGACACGATCTTCGTTTCCTCCGGCACCTCGGAGATCCGGCGCCCCATGAAACGCTTGATCGAGTAGATCGTGTTCTCGGGGTTCGTCACGGCCTGCCGGCGGGCCACCTGGCCCACCAGCCGCTCGCCGTCCTTGGTGAACGCGACCACGGACGGGGTGATGCGGCTCCCCTCCTCGTTCGTGATGACGGTCGGCTCGCCGCCTTCCATGACCGCGACGACTGAATTGGTGGTCCCCAGGTCGATACCGATGATCTTGCCCATCTGATTTTCCTCCGGTGAGGCTCTTTGAGGGGGCCGCGCGGACGGGGGCGCACGCGGCGCCCCGTCTCGGGGGTGACCCGGCCCTTCGCCCGGCGGGCGACCTCAGGCGGCGATGTCGATCTGCCGAGGCTTCGCCTCTTCCGCCTTGGGAAGGACGATCTCGAGCACACCGTCGCGGCAGGTCGCCTTCACGGCCGACGTGTTGATGATGGACGGCAGGTTGAACGAACGCTGGAACGGCCCGTAGACGCGCTCGATCCGGTGGACGCCCTCGCGAACGTCCCGCTCGGGCTTGCGCTCGCCGCGAAGCGTGAGCGACTCGTCCTTGAGCTCGAGCTGGATGTCTTCCTTCCTGACCCCCGGGAGCTCCACGGCGATCGTGAAGGCGTCCGCGCTCTCGTGGATGTCCACGGGCGGGACCCAGGTCTCCGACCGGGAAGGCGGCGCGGTCTCGCTGCCGGGCAGCGTGGTGTGGTGGCTGTACAGGCGGTTCATCTCTCTCTGGATGCTCAGAAGATCGCGGAACGGATCCCATCTCGAAATCATCTCTTGTGCTCTCCTTTTCTCGCCAAGCCCGCGCCCATCGCGCGGGACCTCTGGCAGACATGGTCGGCCCGCGCTCACCGCACGGGACCTCTGGCTCGGGGGCGGCGTCAGGCTCTGGCGAACTTAAGAACGCCCCTGGAGGGGGTCAAGGGAAGGACCGAAAAAAGTCACGGGAGGGGGGCGCCGGGCGCCTGGAGCATGCGGGCGAGGACCCGATCCTCGAGGACCTGGCGGACAGCGTCCCGCACCGCCCCCTCCCAGGCCGGCGTGGGCCCACTTTCCTCGAAGGCCTCGACCCGCTCGGAGAGCGAGGACTCTCCGGTCCGGTCGAAGCGGCGCGCCCCGCCGTCCCCGCCCGCGGCGGCGACCGTCACGCGCACGCTGCAGTCGGTGATCCGGCGTGGCCCGAAGAGCGGAACGCGGGTCTCGCAGCGACTGTCCCCCACGAAGGCAATCCAGACGCGGGCGGGGTAGGCGGAGAGAAGCGCCGGGCCCCCGGAGGCGGGGAGCCGCGTCACCGGGTAGCCCGCTCGGGTGAGCTCCTGGGCGAGGACCTCCTCCGGCACGGAGAAGTAGCGCGCGAAGCGGCGTCGGTCCGCGTGGGGACAGAGGGTGCCGTCACTCACGCGGGCCGGGTCGACGCTGTCCGCGTGGGTCACGACGGCGACCGAGGCGACCCTCCCCGAATCGGCCGGCAGGGGCCTTCGCGCCGGGAGGTCACGGACCCGCGGTCCGGCGCATCCCGCGAGCGCCAGCGCGAGCAGGAGGAGCGCCTCCGGCCGCCGCCGGCGGCCTGTCCAGGGAGAGAAGGGCGGGGCGGCCGCGTGGCCGCCCCGGAACCCGTGCGTCAGCACCGGAAAGCACCCTCGTTCAGCGTTCGATCCGGAAGGAGACTTCGCAGCGTACGCGGTACATGTCCACCTTGTCGTTCTTCATCCGGACGTCCATGTCCGAGATGCCGATCCGCGTGATCCCGCGAAGGGTCTTCTGCGCCTCCTTGATGCAGGCGTCCGCCGCTTCCTGCCAGCCCTTCTTTGATTCACCGACGAGGGTGACGATTTTCACGATGCTCATGGGTATCCTCCTTGTGGGATGGCGACCGGGGGGCGCCGGGATTCACTCGGACTTCTCGTGAAGCGACTTCTTGTACTCCGTGCGCAGCTCGGACTGGAGCCGACCAAGCCGATAGGTCTTCGGGTCCAGAAATGCCGCGCAGCGGGCCAGGGCGGGATGGACCTCGGCGATCTTCCGCCACATCTGTTGCACGATCAAGCGGTAGTCGGGGTGCCCCTGCGGCATGCTGCGCAGCTCGGCGATGTGCACCGCCTCGCGCAGATTGAGCTTCACGCTCCAGCGCACCTTGTACGCGAAGGGGACCACGTACTGCGCCTCACGGGGCAGATCGCGGCGGATCCGGTCGTGAAGCGTCGCCGCCTCCTCCATGCACGCGTCGAATTCGCCCTGGAACCCCGCCTCCGCGATCTCCGGCGGCGTGTCGTAGCCGTGCTCCGTCGTGAAGTCCTGTCGCTCCTGCGTGAGGATCCGGTGGCGGTGGAGATCGCGGTAGAGCCCCAGATTCCCCAGGAGGTCGAACGTGTAGTAGACCTGCTCGAAGGCGCGGCCGGGCTTGTCCCGCCGGTGGCGCCGCCGCCCGAGGTGCTCCCCGAGGATCTTCTCCCGCCGTTCCGGCGGGATCTTCGCGACCAGGGCGCGAATCTGCGCGAGCGGATGGCGCGCATGCGGGTAGAGAATCGCCGCGAGGATCCTCTCCTCCGCGTGCTCGTCCCAGTCGAGGAGCCGCACCGGCTCGTCGGTCGCGGCGGGCGCCTCCGTGACGATCTCCTCCGCCAGCGCCCGGGCGTTGCGTTCGGCGGCGGCCAGGTACTCGCTCGGGCCCGCGCGCTTCACGAAGGACGGGATCAGCGGCTCCAGCTCCCCGCGCATGGCGCCCGCCAGACGCTTCACCTCCTCCAGGTCCTGCGAGTACATCTTCGTGAGCAGGTACTCGAAGGCCTGTCCCGTGCCGAACATCCCCACGTTCGTCCGCGTGGCCGCGGGGAGGTAGCCCCGGAGCACGTCGCAGGCGTGCGCGCGGACCGTGGAGCGGAACGCGGTCTCGGCCCATTTCCGGAGCTTCTCGTCCTTCCGGGCGTCCTTCCATGCCAGCGGCTCGCCGGTCTTCGGGTGCCTGAACTCGAATGTGTCCATCGGGAGCGACCGACCGACGAAGGCGATCATCGGGTCGATCTGGCGGGCGTAGGCCTCGAAGAGGCGATCGAGCACCGCGACGTACCTGGCCCCGTGGGCCGACGCCGCGATCCGTGGCTCCCGCAGGTAGAGGTACTCGCCGCGCGCGTCCTTTTGATCGAAGCGGACGTAGCGGGTCGATTTCTCGAGCGGCGCGATCCCGATGCGTGCGTCCTCGAGGATCTTGGCCGCGACGTTGGAGATATCCTCGCAGGCGATGTGCGCGCCGCCCAGCTGCGCGACCGAATCGTCGCCGTAGCCGACCAGCACCCGATCGTAGAACGCCCGCGCCTTGCGGAGGGCCTCGCTCTGATCGCCCGCGGGCGTCTCCCCGCCGAGGAGATCGCGCAGCGCCAGACCGGGATCGCCCAGGAACTCCTCGAGGAAGGTGCGACGGAGACCCTTGGCGGACCGGCTGTAGCGGGAGAAAAGGGCGCCGGCGACCTCCTGGGGGAGCTTCAGGCCAAACACGTCGGCGTCGAGGTTCGTGAAGAACGGGGCGAGGGCGGCTTTCTCGGCCTCGGTGAACTGCTCGGCCATCGGAGGTCTCGCGCGGGTGAAGGGGATGCCGGCGGGGCGGGATTCGCCGTTCAGCGTCTTGCGTTTACACCATGGCGGAGAGGCGGGTCAACCGGCCCGCGGGCGATTGACACGCCCGCGGGGCGTTCCGATAATCGCGGACCTTCCGGCCCCGCGCCGATCCCGCGGCGGCCGGGCCCGCGTCGGGAGGCGCCGTGATCCTCGAGAGCTTCGCCGTCGGCCCGTTCCAGTGCAACTGCACGATCCTCGGCGACGGGAAAACCCGCGAGGCGATCGTCGTGGATCCGGGCGGCGAAGCCGACCGGATCCTCGCGGCGTTGGCGCGGCACGGTCTCCGGGCCACCGCGATCCTGCACACCCACGCACACCTTGATCACCTCGGCGCCACCCAGGCGGTGAAGGACGCGACCGGCGCGTCGGTGCTCCTGCATCCGGAGGACCTCTTCCTCTACGAGAACGTGGCGATGCAGGCGCGCATGCTGGGGCTGCCGCTCGTCGAGGTCCCGCCACTGGACGCCCATCTCGCCCACGAGCAGGAGATCCGCTTCGGAGACATCCCCACGGTGTGCCTCCACACGCCCGGCCACACGCCGGGGAGCGTCTCGTTCCTGATCCCCGATCAGGGCCTCGTCCTCTCGGGCGACACGCTCTTCCTCGGGAGCATCGGCCGCACCGATCTCCCGGGTGGCTCCTTCGAGACGATCATCGAATCGATCCGCGCGCGGCTGCTACCGCTCCCGGACGAGACCCGCGTGATCCCCGGCCACGGCCCCGCCACGACCATCGGGCAGGAAAAGCGGACCAACCCGTTCCTCTAGCCCTCACCCCCGCCGCGCTCACGGTTCGTCGGGGTCCTGCTTGATCTCCACGATATAACCGTCGGGATCGACGGCGTAGATGGACAGACCGACCCCCCGCGCGCCGCGGCGTTGCATGGGCTCCCCGACCATTGGTACGCCCTTCGACTTCAGGTAGTCGACGATCTCGTCGAGGTTTCGCCCGTCCACGCCGATGCAGAAGTGATCGAGGTGCCGCTTGCCGTACTCGGGAAGCGGCGAGTCGCCCATGAGCGGCTGGATGTCGATCATCCCCGAGCCGCATCTCAGCTGCCAGAGCGAGATCGCCTCGTTGTAGTTGGCCAGCGGAAGCCCCAGCACATCCTGGTAGAAGGCGAGCGAGGCCTTCACGTCACGCACGCGCAGAACCACGTGGTCGAGCTCGCGGATGCGGAGCGGGTTCGCGGGCGTTTCGGCCATGAGAATCTCCCGGCGGTGAGGGCGGCGCCCGTATCATAAACGAAAAACACCGCGGCGGATCGCGGGAGGGCCCGACTCCGTCGGGCCTCACACCCTGAAACGAATCGCCGTCGAGGCCGCGCAGGAGCGCGGCCCTCCCCGAACAGGAGCATCACCCTAGCGGCAGCGCCATCTGCGGCTCCGGGTCCGGTGTCCAGAGGGACACGTCGCGGCGCCGCAGGAGACCGTGCTTCGCCCGAAGGCGGTCGAGGAGATCCTCGAGGCCCGTGGTGTAGTCGTCGGGCGCGTCGAGCGAGCCGTCGTAGAAACGCCGGTAGCGCGCGACGAGATCGGGGAACGCGTTCCGGAGGAAGGGGATGAACCGCGCGCGGGAGGCCTTGGGGAGAAAGAGCACGCCCGCGTTGACGTAGAGCGCCCCGGCCTCCCGGACCCGCCGGAAGAGCGCGTCCAGGGCGTCGGCGCCGTCGTTGATCCCGGGAAGGATCGGCATCGCGTTCAATCCCGCGCGAAGCCCCGCGGCGCTGAGCGCCGCCACCGCGCGAAGCCTCGCCTCCGGCGTCGGGGCGCGCGTGTCGAGCCGGCGCGCGAGGTCCGCGTCGACCGTCATGAGGGAGACCGTGATGGTCAGCCGCGATCGCGCGTGGATGCGCTGCAGCACGTCGATGTCCCGGGCGACCAGCGGCGACTTCGTGATGATGCCGACGCGCAGTCCGGGCACCTCGGCGAGGATCTCGAGGATCCCGCGGGTCACGCGATGGCGCTTCTCGGCCGGCTGGTAGGGATCCGTCGCGGTGCCGATGGCGATGGGGCGCGCGCGCAATTTCGCCGGGTCGGCCTGGGCCCGGAGCGCTTCCCGCGCGTTCTCCTTCACGAAGATCGTCCGCTCGAAGGCCTCCCATCCCTCCAGTCCCAGGTATTCGTGCGTGTAGCGCGCGTAGCAGTAGGTGCACGCGAACTCGCACCCGCGGTAGGGGTTCACGGTCCAGCAGTCCGGCATGCGCGGCGTGTCGCAGCGATTGAGAATCGACTTGCAGCCGAGCGCCTGGTACCGCACGTCGGGCCTTGCCTGGATCTCCTCGCCGATGAGCGCGGCAATTCCCGTGGCCGGCTTCGGACTGATGGGCGGGGACTGCTGCGCGGCTCGGGAGAGCTCGTCGAAGAGCGGAAGGAGATAGGCGCCGGGGGCCTCTTCCGGTTCGCGGGTGGGCATGATCGTCCTCCTGGCTTTCTCCTTACCTTCGCCATGCGCGAAACGCCCTGTCAAGGCGCCGTAGGTGCGGGCCGGCGCTTCAGGAAGCGCCCCGATGCGCCGAAGGGAAGAGGGGACGATGAAAATGGCTTGACAGGACGCGAGGTTCACGCGAGTCTGCCTTTGGTTTCCTTCCGCGCGTGCCACCCGCCCCGACCCGGCCTTCGTTCAGACCCCCGGCGCAGGAGACTCGTTGGAAGCCAGGCACTGGAACAAGATCGCCCGCAACTATCACGACGAGGTCATCAGCCCCTTCCAGCAGGGGGTCGAGAAC
>JBGPLH010000185.1:0-6684 GCA_041486365.1 Thermodesulfobacteriota bacterium
ATCCCCGCCCCGATGTGGATCGGCTGCCTGGAACGATGCGACGTAAGGGCACTCGCCCAGGTACGCGCGGAGCGACGTCTTGAGGGCGCCGGTCCCGTGTCCGTGCACAAGGAACGCAGTCTTCTCGGTGGAGGCGTAGAGGCCATCGAGAAAGTAGACGAGCTTCGCCAGCGCTTCCTCCGCGCGCAATCCGCGCACGTCGAGGGTGTTCGCCCAGGGGCGTTCCACGTCGTCGGTCCAGCGCGGTTCGGGGCGCCGTGCCCCGGAAGGCTCAGGATTCGCGGACCCCGGCGGCTCCGCAAGGGCGAGGTCGCGGGCCGGGATCACGAGGCGCTTCCCGCCGACCCGGATCTGCGCGCGCCCCGACGTGTCGGGTCCCTCGACGAGCTCGCCCTCGGCGCCGAACCGTTTCAGCCGCACGCGGGTTCCCGGCGCGACCTGTCGCCAGTCGATGGGCTCGGCCGGGGCCGGCGGCGCGGGGATTGCGTCCGCCGCCTCCTCCCGGAGACGCAGGATGCGTCTTCGTGCGACGTTGGCCTCCTGCGCGGTCCCCCGGCGCTGGAGGTTCCGGATCACCTCCGCGATCTCCTCCTGCGCGCTCCGGACCCGGGAATCGAGGGCCGCCTTGAGGTCGCGCGAGACCTGCTCCCGCTCCCGCTCGATCTGCCGAAGCTTCTCGGTCCACGCGCGTTTGGCCCCCTCGCTCTCGGCGCGCATGCGCGCCGCCTCGCGCTTCTCCGACTCGAGACTGACGCGCAGCTCCTCCAGGCGGCGCAGGCTCGCCTCCAGCCCCTGCCGGTCGCTCCCGAGCAGGGTTCGCGCCCGATCGACGATCCCGGGATCGAGACCGAGCTTTCCCGCGACGTCGAGCGCCCCGGAACGTCCGGGGATGCCCGAGATCATGCGATACGTAAAGCGGAGTGTCCGGTCGTCGATCTCCATGCTCGCGTTCTGGAACCGGGCGTCGCGGGCGGCGAGGTCCTTGAGCGACTGGTAGTGGGTTGTCACGACCACGCGGGCGCCACGGGCGAGCAGCTCCTCGAGAAGCGCCTGCGCGAGTGCCGCGCCTTCGACGGGATCGGTGCCGACGGCGATCTCGTCGAGAAGGACGAGCGTGTGCGCGTCGGCGTCCCGCAAGAATCTGACCATCTGGGCGATCTGGCCGCTGAAAGTGGATAGCGACGCCGAGAGGTCCTGGTCGTCGCCGATGTCGGCGTGGACCCGCCGGAAGAGCCCGACGACGGATCCGGCCTCGGCGGGGAGGTGCACTCCCGCGCGAACCATGAGCACCGCGAGCCCCGCAATCTTGAGAGCCACCGTCTTCCCGCCCGCGTTCGGGCCGGAGAGGATGAGCGCCTGTGTCCCGTCGCCGATCGAGATGTCGTTGGGAACCACGGCGGCCCCCGATAGAGCGAGCAACGGATGGCGCGCGGCGCGGAGAACGAGTCGTGGCTCGGAGACGATCCGGGGCCGGGCGGCGCCGAGCCGGTCGGAGAGCCGCGCGCGGGCGAAGACGAGGTCGATCCCGGCGAGGACCTCGATCGCCAAGTGTATCGCGTCGAGCATCTCCGCGACGCGGGCCGTCAGCGTGGTGAAGATCCGCATGCTCTCGCGCTCGACCTCGAGCTCGGCGAAGCGGAGGCGGTTGTTGAGATCAACGATCGCCTCTGGCTCGATGAACACCGTGGTGCCGCTCGCCGAGACATCGTGGATGATCCCGCGCACCCGGGCCCGTGACTCGATCCGGATCGGGAGCACGTAGCGCTCGCCGCGGAGCGTATAGAACTGGTCCTGAAGGTGCGGCGCGTAGAGGGGAGAGGTCATCGCGGTGGCGATCTGCTTCTGAATCCGCGTGGTGAGCGCCTGCACATCGCACCGGGCGGCGCGGAGCGAGGGGCTCGCGTCGTCCAGGAGCCGTGCCTGCCGGTCGATGGCGCCGTGAATCTCCCGCGCCAGATCGGCGAGGTCGGGGATCGCCTCGGCGAGATCGGCCACGCGCGGAGCGTCGTCGCGACGCCGGCGCAGCGCTTCGCGCGCGAGGTTCGCGGCATGGGCGGCGTCACCCACCGCGAGGAGCTCCACTCCACCGAGGACGGAGCCCTTGGCCGCCTGGGCGAGGTGCGGGTCGAGATCCTGAACGCCGCCGATGGTCGGCGCGGCCCCGTCCGCGAGCAGGGCCCGCGCCTCGGTGACCTCATCGAGGCGGCCCTCCACCTCCGCGTCCGGGGCCCAGGGCCGCGCGCGCACGAGGCGACGCCCCGCGGGCGTCATGGTCCCGTCGGCGAGGGCGTCCTCGAGGAGTCCCCACTCGAGCATGTCGAGCACGCGCTGGGTGACGTGGAAGTTCATGCGTCAGGCGGATCCGGCGGCGGGCGAAACCCGCGGCGCCGGCGGGGAGAGGATGGCGATCGGGACGGGAGACGCGCCCCGCGCGGGCGATCTCAGCGGAAGGCCGGAAGCCCCGTGATCGTCTCGCCGATCACGAGCGTATGGATGTCGTGGGTTCCCTCGTAGGTTTTCACGGTTTCGAGGTTGCAGAGGTGCCGGGCCACCGGGTACTCGTCCAGGATTCCGTTGGCCCCGAGCACGTCGCGCGCCATGCGCGCGATCTCCAGCGCGATATGCACGTTGTTCATCTTCGCCATGGAGATCTGGGGCGGTGTTACGTTCCCTTCGTCCTTCAGGCGGCCGAGCCGCCAGGCCAGGAGCTGCCCCTTCGTGATCTCCGTGATCATCCACGCGAGCTTCTGCTGGACAAGCTGGAACCCGGCAATGGGCCTGTCGAAGACGATGCGCGTCTTCGCATAACGGAGCGCTGCGTCGTAGCAGGCCATGGCCGCGCCGAGCGCGCCGCAGGCGATGCTGTAGCGCGCCTGGTTGAGGCAGGACAGCGGCCCCTTGAGCCCTTCGACGCCCGGGAGCCGGCTCGCGTCGGGGACGTGTACGCCGTCGAGGACGAGCTCGCTCGTGACGCTGGCCCGCATCGAGAACTTCCCGTGGATGTCGTTCGCATCGAAGCCGGGCGTTCCTTTCTCGACGAGGAAGCCCCGGATCGGGCCGTTCTCCTCCCGGGCCCAGACGATCGCCACGTCGGCGACGCTCCCGTTCGTGATCCACATCTTGGTGCCTTCGAGGATCCAGCCGTCTCCGTCCCGGCGGGCCCGCGTGCGCATGCCGCCCGGGTCCGAGCCGAAATCGGCCTCGGTGAGGCCGAAGCACCCGATCTTCTCGCCGCGCGCCATGGGCGGGAGCCAGCGGGTGCGCTGCGCCTCGGCGCCGAAGGCGAGGATTGGGTACATGCACAGCGAGCCCTGCACGCTCGCGAAGCTGCGCAGCCCGCTGTCGCCACGCTCGAGCTCCTGCATCGCCAGGCCGTAGGCGACGTTTGACATCCCCGCGCAGCCGTAGCCGCTCAGGTTCGCGCCGAAGACCCCGAGTCCGGCAAGCTCGGGCACGAGCTCCATGGGAAAGGTCCCCGCGCGATTGTGCGCCTCCACGATCGGGAGGTAGCGCTCCTCCACCCACGCGCGCACCGTGTCGCGCGCGGCCCTCTCCTCCGGCGTGAAGAGCGGGTCCATCGCGTAGAAGTCGGGCGCCTCGAAGCCTTTCATCGTTCGCTTTCCTCAGGGCTTGTCGCACAGGCCGTAGCCGGGAAGGTCCAAGCCGATCGCGCGGAAACGGGACGCCGGGAGAGGAAGCACGAGACGCCAGGCGTAGGTCTCGGAGGTGAATCCGTGGAGCAACGGGACCGGCGGCCCTTCGCCTTCATCCAGGTAGTAACAGGAGAGGCCGGCGACATCCTTCCTCATCGTCGGTTTCCTTCAACCTCCATCCGGGACACGCTGGGATCAGGCGGCGCGGACCTCGCGATCGAGCCGGCGAATGATCTCCTCGGCGAAATCGACCGTCTTCTTCACGAGCGCCGGGTCCAGGTTCTCGACCGTGTCGGTGGGCCAGTGCCAGTTCGGGATCTGCTCCTCCTCGTCCAGCGCGATCAGCGTGAGCGCCTCGTAGCCCCGGGCCGCGGGCACAAGCGCGTCGAAGTAGGCGCGCCTATAGGCGTGGGGCGTCACGTCGCGGAAGGGCTCGGTGCGCGCGATCTGGCGGGCCAGGTGCACCAGGGTGGGGGAGTAGGGAAAGAACTTGATCATCCCCTCCCCCGTGCAGTAACGGAGCCGGCCCGCGCCCACGTTGTCGATGTTCAGGAAGTAGGTGCCGTCAAGCGGCAGCTCGTGGGCGTGGTTGAGGAGGAAGTGCCGCTGGCCGACCATCCCCACCTCCTCGCAGCCGTTGGCGAGGAACCATAGATCGAGGGACGGCGGCGGCTTCGCGGCAAAGCGCTGGGCGAGGGCGATCATCGCGGCCACGCCGGAGGCGTTGTCGTTCGCGCCGTTCACGTACTGTCCCCGCCACTCGCGGTCCGCCATCATGACCACGCCGTACAGGAGATACCCGGTCGCGAGCACCTGGAGCGCGTTGAGGAGGAAGGCATCGCCGCCGAAGGCGCGGATCAGGAAGACGAGCGTCAGGCCCCCCTGGACGACCAGGGAGGAGATAAAGGAGCTGCGGAAGTGCTTCACAAGCGCTGGGCTGAAGGCCAGACCCGACCGGCTCGTGTCGACATGGCAGGTGACGACGAGGTGCGCCCGGGCGTCGCGCGCGGGACGCCGGGCCACCACGTTCTGGGAGGGGCGCTTGGGGAGGAACTGCCCGAGCCCCTCGAAGCGCGTGGTGTGCTCCGCGTAATTGAAGAAGAGAAGAAGCAGTCCCAGCAGGAACGCCGCGGAAGGGGACGCGGTCGAGAGGAAGCTTGCGAGGACGAATCCCCCGAACAGGAGCGCGTAGACCCAGGACCAGGTTGTGTGCGAGTAGAAGCGCTCGAGCTCCACCTCGAGCCCGAATTTTTTCAGACGATCCCCGACGATCTCCGCCGCCTGGCGCTCCTCCTCGGTCGTGGAGCCGCGGTGGGGCAGCGCGCAGAGGGCCTCGATCTGCTCGCGGATGGCGTCTGCATTCATGCCTGCTCCCGTGGATCCCGGCGCCCGCCCGTGGCGCCGCGTGCGGCCCGTGCACCGTATCACCCGATCCGGCCGAATTCAACGGGCCGCGGCGCGGGCCGACAAGCAGAAGGCCCGGGCTCGGCCCGGGCCTTCCACCATCCATGAACGGACGCGCCGCTCAGCGTGCGCGCAGCCTCACCCGCTGACCGCGAAGGGTGGTCCGGCCCTGGGGCCCGACGACCCGGGCAATTCGCCCGGCGTAACGCCGGAGCGGGGTCACGACGTATTTCTCCGCCAGATCGATTCCGTAGAACACGCTGCCGAGGTACGCGAGCGCGGTCTCCCGCAGGGGCGTGGGAAGGATCGACGTGGGTGTTGACTTTTCACTCATGATTCGACTCCCCGGCCCGGTCACGCTTCGGGCCTATCAGGACGATTCCTCCGGCCGGGCTTGCGTCCGTGGATGCGTCACGAAGCCGCGACCTTTCGCGCGCCCCGGGGGCCGGAAGGCGCGTGGCCGAGCGCCTTGTGCGTCGCTCGCCGGACCGCGGCGACTTCCTTCTCCAGCACGGAGATCTTGCGGCTGAGCGCGTCGACCTCCCGCTTCGTAGGGACGTGGAGAACCTTCAACACCTCGGCGACGCCCTCGCGAAACGCTTTCTCGACGTCCTTGCGGGCCGACTGGATCCGCCCGCCGACGTCGCTCTTACGAAAGTCGCGGATGATTCGATTGAACTGGGCCACCCCCTCGCGCTCGGCCCGCCGGCCGCGCGTCACCAGGCGCTTCTGGAGCTTGCGCGCCTCCTCCTGGAGCGTCTCGACAGTCTCTCCCACGCGCTCGATGTTCTTCTCGATGAGCCTGGGCAGCTGCTTCGCGCTCGCACGTGCATTTGTTCTCGCCATCGGAAATCCTCCTGTCGCAGAAAAACAGTGCCTTTGGGGTTTGATAACACACCGCGTCATAGAGGGCAACCCCTATTTGGCCGGAGAGGGGAAGCCCTTGGAATTGAACTGGAAAGCATCCTGAAAAAGCGCGAGGCCCGGAAGATCCCGGGCCCCGTGAGGCGGAGGTCGCCGCGATGCGAGGGTCGCGCGCTACCAGCGGATCAGCGCGGAGCCCCAGGTGAAGCCGGATCCGAAGCCGGCCATCAAGAGGAGCTGGCCTTCCTGGATGCGCCCCATCTCCAGGAGCTCGTCCAGCAGGATCGGGATCGCGGCGGCGGAGGTGTTCCCGTATTTCTGGATGTTGCTGTAGAGCTTCCCCTCCGGGATGCCGAGCGAGCCCGCGACGAACTCGTTGATGCGCAGGTTCGCCTGGTGGAACAGGAAGTGATCGATGTCGTCGAGCGAGAGTTTGTTGAGCTGCAGCGCCTCGTTGATCACCTCCGGCATCTTCACCACGGCGTGCTTGAAGACCAGCCGCCCTTCCATCTTCGGGAAGGCGCGCCCGTCCTCCATCATCTCCGGCGAGAGACGCCTGGGGTACACGCAGCTGCTCGGTGCCTCGATCCAGAGTGCCCTGGCGTAACGGCCGTCGGCGTGCAGATGCGTCGAGAGGATCCCGCGATCCTCGTCCGTCGCTTCCAGCACGACCGCCGCGGCGCCGTCGCCGAAGAGAACCGCCACGTCACGCCCGCGCGTGGAGATGTCGATCCCCGTCGAGTGAATCTCCGTGCCCACGACC
>JBGPLH010000186.1:0-6614 GCA_041486365.1 Thermodesulfobacteriota bacterium
GCGGGCGACGAGAGCGAGATCGCGCTGCACGCGGGCGACCGGCTCGTGCTCTACACGGACGGCCTCTCGGAGGCGCGTGACGGGAGCGGCTCGTTGTACGGAGTGGACCGCCTCGAGAAACTTCTCGTCGAGCACGGCCGCTCGCCGCTCGCCGACCTGTGCGGCTTGCTCGTGTCCGGCGTCGATTCCTTCCGCCGTGGACCCGCGACCGACGACACGCTGCTCGTCGCGATCGGTATCCCCGGCGCGGGCCGGTGAGGGCGCCGTGGCCGCCGAAGGAACCGTCTCGATCCGAATCCCGAGCGACCCCAAACACCTCTATCTCATGCGCCGCCTCGTGCAGGAGGTCTCCCTCGCCCACGGGTTCACGGAGGAGGAGGTGAGGCGGATGGTGCTGGCGATGGACGAGGCGTGCACCAACGTGATCCGCTACGCCTATGGCGGAGACCCGGGCGGAACCATCGACATCGAGGCGCATCCGATCGAGGACGGGCTCTGCTTCACGGTGATCGATCAGGGCCGCAAGCCCGATGCCGCCACCATCGCCCCGCGGGCGCTTGACGAGGTGCGGCCGGGCGGGCTCGGGACGCATTTCATCCAGATGGTGATGGACGAGGTCCGCTACGACACCTCCCCGGAGCGCGGAACGCGGCTCTGCCTGGTGAAGCGGCGCAAGCCTCGCGACGAATCGCAGGGGAAAGGCTGAAGGCGGGGGCTCATGGACATCCACGTGGTGATGGAGCGGACGGAGGAGGGGCACGGCGTGCTCGAGGTGCGCGGTGAGGTCGACATGCACACCTCGCCGCGCGTGCGCGAGGCCCAGATCCGGCTCCTCAGGTCGGGCGCGGCCCGCATCGTCATAGACCTGAGCGGCGTTGCCTACATGGACAGCTCGGGTATCGCGACCCTGATCGAGGGGCTTCAGTGGGCCCGCCGGGAGGGGCGCGAATTCCGGCTGGCGGGGCTGACCCCGACGGTGCGCGACGTGTTCGAGCTGGCCCGTTTGGCCGATGTGTTCGAGATCTTCTCCACGCGCGACGAAGCGCTCAAGGACGCCTGACGGGCGTCCGCCACTCATCAGAACGCTCCGCGCTCCGCGCGGATTCGCTCTTGACAGGAGCCGCCCCGGGCCATGGCCGCGATCCGCGTCCCCGAGCGAACGCTCGGCCTGATCGGCCGGAACGGCATCACCCTCCTCCGGCACATTTCGAGCGTCTGGTGGCTCTTTGTGGAGACGCTTCGCGCGCTCCGGCAGGCCGCGCTCACGCGTCGCCTGCTGGGGGAGCGGGCGCTCTATCGCCAGATGGAGGAGATCGGCGTCCGCTCCCTGCCGATCATCGTCTTCATCGCGTTCCTCGCCGGCCTGATCCTCGCGATGCAAACCTTCTTCCAGATGCAGCGCCTGGGCGCCCAGAGCCTGATCGGCGGCATGGTGGCGATCTCGCTCACGCGGGAGCTGGCGCCGCTCCTGACGGCGCTCATCGTGGCCGGCCGCGTGGGCGCCGCTTTCACGGCGGAGATCGGAAGCATGAAGGTCTCCGAGGAGGTCCTGGCGCTGGAGACCATCGGGATCAACCCGATTGGCTTCCTCGTGGCGCCGCGCTTCCTCGCCATGACGATCATGCTCCCCTGCCTGGTCGTCTTCGCGAATGTGCTCGGGATCCTCGGCGGCTACGCGATCGGCGCGGGGCACTTCGACATCTCGGCCGGGTCCTACCTCTCCAGCGCGCGCGACGCGCTGGCGCTCAAGGACTTCGCCTCCTCCGCGGTGAAGTCGGTGCTCTTCGGCTGGATCATCGTGCTCCTCTCCTGCTACCGCGGGCTCATCGTGGAAGGGGGGCCGGAGGAGGTGGGGCGCAGCACGATGGAGGCGGTCGTCTCGTCCATGGTGCTCATCATCCTCGTCGATTTTTTCGTGACCGGTTTCTTCTATTACTCCTTCTACCTCTTCAAGGTGGAGGTGATCTGATGGCGCCCTCCGCGGCCACGGGACCGATCATCCGGGTCGAGAACCTCGCGAAGCGGCTCGGGGGGCGCGTGGTGTATGACGGCGTCTCCTTCGACGTTCCCGCGCGAAAGATCACGGTCGTGCTGGGGCTCTCGGGAGAGGGGAAGAGCACGCTGCTACGGATCCTCGCGGGCACGCTGCCGCCCGACGGTGGGCGGGTGATCGTCGGAGGCGAGGACCTCGCGCGGTTTTCGCCCGAGGGGCTGCGCGCCTGGCGCCGGCGGATGGGGATGCTCTTCCAGGCAGCGGCGCTCTTCCATTCGATGACGGTGGGCGAGAACGTGGCGCTCCCAATCCTCGAGCACACGGAGCTGGATCCGGGCGTGATCTCGCTCATGGTGAGGCTCAAGCTCGAGCTGGTGGGGCTCTCCGGCTTCGAGCACCTGCGCCCCGGACAGCTCTCGGGCGGGATGCAGAAACGTGTCGCCCTCGCCCGCGCCATCGCGCTGGACCCGGAGGTGATCTTCTGCGACGAGCCCACCGCGGGGCTCGATCCGATCGTGGCCGGCGTGATCGTGAAGCTGATCATGGATCTCAACCGCCGGCTCGGCATCACCGCGGTCGTGGTGACCCACGACATCGAGGCGGCCTTCCGCATGGCGGACCAGATGGTGATGCTCTACCGGGGGCGCATGATCGCCTGCGGGTCGCCCGAGGAAATCCGCGCGCACCCCGACCCGGTGCTGCGGCAGTTCCTGAGCGGTAGCCCCGAGGGGCCGATCCCCATGCGGCGATCCGGCGAGGAGTTCCTCGCCGACCTCCTCAAGGTCTGACGCGGGAGACCCATGGAATACACGCGCACCGAGATCCGCACGGGGCTCCTGATCGTGCTCGCGGCGATCCTGGCCGCCATGGTGATCTTCATCGTGGGGGACTTCAGGAACCTCTTCACGCCGAAGATGCACGTGCAGGCAATCTTCGACGGGTCCAACGGGCTCAAGCCCTACGCCGGGGTCCGCTATGCGGGCGTCGAGGTCGGCGAGGTGCGCGCGATCCACCTCACGAAGGACAAGCCGCCGCGCGTGTCGCTCGATCTCGTGGTGCGGCGCGACGCCGGCATCCAGGAGGGCTCGGAGGCCCGGGTCAAGACGCTCGGTTTCCTCGGCGAGCGGTACGTGGAAATCGACCCTCCGGCGAAGGGAGGACCCGTCCTCGAGGAGGGTGGCCGGGTCCGGGGGCGCTCCACGGCGCAGCTGGAGGACATGGGACCCCTGTTCGAGGATCTTCTGGGGAATATCCGCGAGACTCGCAAGCAGGTGGACAGCCTGCTCGGCGACGAGGCCTTTCGGACGAATCTGAAAGAAGCCGTGAAGCGTGCGGGCGATCTCACGGAAGAGCTGAAGAACGCGCTTTCGGAGAATCGCGCGGAGCTGAGGCAGACGATCCAGCACGCGCGCTCGGCCTCGGGCGAGGTGGATTCACTGCTCAGGGAGCGCCGCGAGGAGATCTCCCAGGCGCTCAAGGATCTCGCGAGCATCGCGGACAAGATGGACCGGACCGCCGACGATCTCGACGCGCTGGCGAAGAAGAGCCGCGGGATCTTGGATCGGAACGAATCGAACATCGAGGGGACGATCACCGACCTGCGCTCGACGGCGCGCAACGTGCGTGATCTCTCCGGCGACCTGAAGAAACACCCGCACAGGATCATCTGGAGCGTTCCCAACCCCTTCGGCCGGGACAAGGACGAGGGGGTCGCGCCCGCGGCGCCCGCTCCCAGCGGAGGTGGTCCTTGAAGCCCGGAAAGCCGAGCTACACCGCCGAGGGAGCGGCCGCGATCCGGGCCCTCGAGACTCTCGCGCCCGCCCATCGCCGCGTCTTCGAGGATCGCTACGCCCTCGCCCTGCTCAGCACCGCCCGGCGCCTCCGCATGCTGCCGGGCATCCGGCACGTCATCGCGCATCTCGTCGAGTCGAAGCTGCCGGGCGTGATGGCCTTCGCAGCCGGACGCGCGCGCTGGATGGACGATCGGCTGATGAGGGCCGCGCCCTCGCTCGATCAGATCGTCCTCCTCGGCGCGGGCTACGACACGACCTTCGCGCGCCATCCGGAGCTGGCCGAGCGCCTGGCCTACTTCGAGGTGGACCATCCCGACACGCAGATCTCGAAGATGGAACGCATCGCCCGGCGCCGGGACGTCTTCGGAGAGTCCTTCGATCGGGTGCGAACGGTCGCGGTGGATTTCCAGCGGGAGGATCTTGAGACGCGGCTCCTTGAAGAGGGATACCGCGCCGACGGTCGGACCTGCTTCATCTGGTCGGGTGTCACGATGTATCTCGATCGAAAGGCGGTGGAGGAAACGCTGCGCGTGATCGGGCGGGCGGCTCCGGGGAGCCACGTGCTCTTCGATGCGGTGGTGAAGCGGGAGTTCGAGCGCCCCGAGTACGAGAAGGCACGCGAGATGTTCCGCAAGTGGGGCGAGGCGATTCGCTTCACGATTGACACGGAGGACGTGAAGGACCTCCTCGGCCGCTTCGGCCTGGAGGTCGCCGAGATCACCGAGGGCCCCGCGCTCCGGGACATGTATTTCGCGAAGGAGGACCCGCGCCGGATCCAGCCCGGGGGTATCCTGGTGCATGGGCGGAGAATCGGGGGTCAGGCTTGACTTATTGACTTATTGGTTTCGACCTTCGCTCGTCCCTCCCTGCTCATCCTCCTCCCTGAGAAACGTTCCTTGCGATGCTGGAGCCGCATGGGGAGGGTACGCCATCGGGGCCGAAACTGCGTGGCGACCGTGGTTCCGGCCATTGGGCGGCCGCGGGCTGTTCGCTATACTGGGATAGTCACGACGGGTTTCTTACCGCCCGTCCCCGGCACTTGCCGCGCGAGGCAGGAATCACATCGACATCACCTCACGAGGTTTAACGCATGAGCGGGAAGAACGACGCCCTCAAACCCGACCAGTACCAGCGCTACAGCCGCCACCTGATCCTGCCCGAGATCGGGATCGAGGGGCAGCGGAAGCTGCTGGACGCGAAGGTCCTGATCATCGGTGCGGGAGGGCTCGGATGCCCGCTCTCGATCTACCTCGCCGCGGCGGGGGTCGGGACGATCGGGCTCGTGGATTTCGACGTCGTCGATCTCACGAACCTCCAGCGGCAGATTCTCTATTCCACCGAGGAGGTCGGCGTTCCCAAGATCGAAGTCGCCGCGCGGCGGATCCATGCGCTGAATCCCGACGTCCGCGTGATCCCCTTCAAGGAGCGAATCACGAGCGATAACGCCATGCGCATCATGGCGCCCTTCGACGTGATCATCGACGGCACCGACAACTTCCCCACGCGCTATCTCACCAACGACGCCTCGGTGCTGCTCGGCAAGCCCAACGTGTACGGCAGCATCTTCCGCTTCGAGGGGCAGGCCACCGTCTTCGACGCGCGGCAGGGCCCCTGCTACCGCTGCCTCTTCCCCGAGCCGCCCCCGCCCGGCATGGTTCCCTCCTGCGCGGAGGGAGGCGTGCTCGGCGTGCTGCCGGGGATGATCGCGATGATCCAGGCCACCGAGGCGATCAAGATCATCACGGGCAAGGGGACGACGCTCGTCGGGCGCCTGCTCCAGTACGACTCGCTCGGCATGCGCTTCCGCGAGTTCAGGCTGCGCAAGGACCCGAAGTGTCCCGTGTGCGGCGAGAACCCGACAGTGACGGCGCTCATCGACTACGAGGGTTTCTGCGGGCTCAAGGCGGAAGAGTCCGAGGCGCCGGTGCCGGAGATCAGCCCGGTGGAGCTGAAGGGAAGGATGGACGCGAAGTCCGACTTCCTGCTGCTCGACGTGCGCGAGCCGCGCGAATACGAGATCGCGCGAATCCCCGGCGCGACGCTGATTCCGCTCGGCGATCTCCCGAGCCGCCTGGGCGAGATCGAAGAGTGGCGCGATCGCGAGATCGTGGTCCACTGCAAGAGCGGCCCGCGAAGCCGGAAGGCCTGCGGGATCCTGATGAAGGCCGGCTTCGGCAACGTGAAGAACCTCTACGGCGGTATTCACGAGTGGGCGACGCAGATCGACCCGAGCGTCCCGCGTTACTGAATCGCGATTCCCGACCGGTTGCTAGAGATTGGCGCGCGCAGGCCGAGAAATTCGAGGGATCGGAGCGTCGAAGAACGCGGGGAAGACAGGCGGGCAAGGGTCAGAGGGGCCTGTCGATGAGGACGAATCGGCAGCCCATCCCGGTTTCCAGGGAAAGAGAATCCGAGAGCGCGCCGTGGTCCACGTCGATCACGATGCGGCGGTTCCCGTACAGACGGTGCACGTGGGGCGAGGCGTACACGGGCACGCCCTCCAGTTCCCCCACGCGGACCTGCTCGGCGTCTATGTAGTAGTGGTCGAACAGCAGGGGCGCTGTTCCCTCGCAGCAGCCGTCGCCGAAGACGAACACGAGTTCTTTCCGCTCCGCCTTGACTTTCTCGAGGACCGCGCGCGCCGAGCCGGTGATGCCGACTTCCAAGGTTCCTCCGGATCGGCGCGCCCCGGCCGGCGATCAGAGGCCTTCGCCGAAGAGGCTCTGGTACCAGAATTTCTGCGAGAGCTCGCCCGCCTGGTCCACGTACACGTGCTTGACCTGGAGATACTCGGACAACCCGTGGGTGCCGAGCTCCCGCCCGATGCC
>JBGPLH010000187.1:0-6586 GCA_041486365.1 Thermodesulfobacteriota bacterium
AGCTGCAGTACCGCGATCAGGAGCCGCTCGTCGATCTGGCGCCGGCCCCCGGCCCGGCCATGGGCGGGGGAGGGCGATGAGCGTCACGCGTGGAATGGTCCCGGGCACGAACCCAGGGAGGAGAGCCCATGTGCGTCCTGACCCGTGACGTGATCCTTCAGGAGATCCGGGCCGGAAACATCGTCATCGATCCCTTCGACGAATCGATGGTGGGTCCGGGATCGTTGGACCTTCACCTGTCCGACGAGATCCGCGAATTCCCGCCCAAGAGCGAGCTCTATCACGTGACCGACGATCCCGATGTCGAGGCCGTGACCGTGCGCCGCCTCGTCGAGGACTACTTCGTCCTCCAGCCGGGGGAGACGATCCACGGGATCACGCGGGAGCGGATCAAGCTGCCCGGGAACATCTGCGGGCGGCTCGAGGGACGATCCCGCTTCGCGCGGCTCGGGCTCATGATCCATGTGACGGCGGGCTTCATCCAGCCCGGCGTGAACAACCGCCAGGTGCTGGAGCTGTCCAACACGTCGCGGGAGCCCCTCGCGATCCATCCGGGCGTCCGGATCTGCCAGTTCATCTTCGAGCGCACGGAGGGACACGCGATCTACGAGGGGATGTTCAAGGATCAGGTCCGGGTGTGATGGGCGTCGCTGCCCGCGGGAGCCCAGGGGGACCGGCCCGGGGAAAATCTCAGGATCGAGTGAAGAGGAAGGGAGCCATGACGGATGATCTGTGGCGAAGCGGCGCGGCGGATCTCGCGCGGTTGATTCGCGACAAGGAGGTCTCCAGCCGGGAGGTCGTGCAGGCGCACCTGGATCGCATCGCGCAGGTGAACCCGAAACTGAATGCGGTAACGGAGGTGCTGGAGGAGACCGCGCTGGAGGCCGCGGCGGCGGCCGACGCCGCGATCGCCGGAGGGGAGGACGTGGGACCGCTCCACGGCGTTCCCTTCACGGTGAAGGTGAACGTCGACGTGGCGGGAAGCGCCACGACGGCCGGGATGCCCCTCTTCGCGGATGCGCGGCCCGCGGCCGATGCTCCGGTCGTCGCAAGGCTTCGCGTCGCCGGGGCGATCCCTCTGGCGCGAACGAACATGCCCGACGGCGGGATGCGATGGCACACGGCGAGCAGCCTGCACGGCGCAACGCTCAATCCCTGGAACCCGGCGTTGACACCGGGCGGATCGAGCGGCGGGGAAGGGGCCGCGCTCGCCACGGGCATGACGCCCCTCGGGATCGGCAACGACATCGGCGGCTCGGTGCGCTGGCCGTCGCAGTGTTGCGGCGTCACGGCCCTGCGCCCGACGCTCGGCCGCGTGCCGCATCATTCCTCCACGATCGACATCGAGCTTTCCATCTCCTACCAGATGTTCTTCGCGCAGGGACCGATGGCGCGGCAGGTGCGCGACCTGCGGCTCGCGCTCCAGGCGATGAGCGGGAGCGACGCGCGGGATCCCTGGTCGGTTCCGGCGCCGCTGGAGGGAAGCGGCCGATCCGATCGCGTCGGCCCTCACTTTGAGAGGGACCGACGGGGGCCGCTGCGCGTGGCCGTCACGACCGATCCGGGGGGGCTCGGCGTGGATCCCGCGATCGCCGGGGGTGTTCGCGATGCCGCCCGCGCGCTGGCCGACGCGGGATGCGTCGTGGAGGAAGTCGATCCGCCGGTCGTGGCCGAGGCCCATGATCTGTGGGGCGCGTTGCTGGCGGCGGAGTCGCGCGCCATGGTGCTGCCGCTCCTGGGGCAGCTCCTGTCGGAAGAGGCCTCCACGATCTTCCATTTCCTCGTCGATTCGTTTCCCGCCTGCGATCTCGCGGGTTACGTCGAGGCCCTCGCGCGCCGCAACCGTCTGGCACGCGACTGGGCGCTCTTCCTCGAGAGGCACGACGTGATCCTCGGGCCCGCGTCCTGCGCGCAGCCCTTCGCGGCGGGCGCGGACCTCTCGTCGAAGGACGTCTTCGCGAAGATCCTCCTCGGCATGCGGCTCATCACGGCGGTGAACCTCCTCGGGCTCCCCGCGGCCGTCGTGCCCGTGGGCGTCGCCGACGGCCTCCCCCTGGCGGCGCAGATCATCGGCGCGCGCTTCCGGGAGGACCTCTGCCTGCAGGCGGCGGAGGCCATCGAGGATCGGCTGGGGGTGATCACGCCGATCGATCCGCAAAGCAATGGGTTGCCGTCCACACCTTCCCGCGCGACGTGAGCGCGCGGAGCGGTCGAGCGGCGAGGCGGCAAACGAGGAGGGACCGATCCCTGAACGATCGCCCGCGGATCGGTGACAATCTGCAAAAGTCAATAAGTCAATGCCTGACACCATTCCCATCGGAGCCCTCGCCGTGCATCTTCCCGAAACCACACGCCGCGTCTTCCTGAGCCGCTCGCTCCGCGTAGTGGGCGCGCTCGCGACGCTTCCGCTGGTCGCCCCCGCATGCTCGAAGGCGCCGACGGCGCCCGTGCCGACCGATCTGCACGTGTTCACCGCCGGGGAGTACGAGATCCTCTCGGCCGTGGCCGACACCCTCGTCCCGCGGGGCGGCGCGTTCCCGCTCGGCGCGTCGGACGTCGGCCTCGCCGAACGGATCGATCGGTTCCTCGCCACGCAGGACCCCGCGGTGGTGAAGGGGCTCCGTGGCGCACTCGTGATCCTCGAGTACGGCGGCGGTCCGCTGGCAGGCCGGATCGGGCGCTTCTCGCGCATGGACGGCGACGCCCGGACCGCGGTGTTCCGCGCGCTGCCCCATCGTTTCGGGATCGCGCGGCAGATCTACGCCGGTCTGAAGCAGCTGTGTCTTTTCCTCTTCTACTGCACGGACGAAAGCTGGCCCGCGCTCGGATACGACGGGCCCTGGATCGGCCGTGAGGTGCCCGCGCGATGATCGTCCAGGGCCACGAGATCACGCAGACCCTCACCCGGAAAGCACACACGGTCATTGTCGGCTCGGGCTCCGGCGGCGCGGTCGTCGCCCACAGGCTGGCCACGGCCGGCGTCGAGGTCGTTGTCCTCGAGGAGGGGGGCTACTTCACGAAGAAGGACTTCACGCAGCGCGAGGACCAGATGTTCCCGGCGCTCTATCGCGCCGGGGCGCAGCAGATGAGCGACGACGGGCTGATCAACGTCCTGCAGGGCTCCTGCTTCGGCGGCTCCACGGTGATCAACACCGCGGACTGCGTCCCGATCCCGCCCGAGGTGTTCGAGCACTGGAAGGGCCTCGTGGGAATCACGGAGCTCGACGTGCGAACGGTCGATGACTCGGTGAAGCGCGTGTTCGACATGCTCCGCGTGAACCGGATCCCGCGGGACCGGGTGAACGCGAACAACGCGATCATGCTCGACGCCGGTCCGAAGTTCGGGATGAAGTCCGGCACCTTCGACAACAACCGGGTCGATTGTGTGGGGAGCGGTTACTGCCTGATCGGCTGCGCCTATGACGCGAAGAAGGGGGCGAACCTCACCTACCTGCCCGCCGCGATCGCCGCGGGCGCGACCGTGTACACGGACTGCCGGGTCGACCGGATCGAACGGCTCGGCTCGGGCCGCCTCGTCGTGCACGGCGACGTGGTCGAGCGCGGGCCCCGGGTGGCGCGGCACCCGGTGCGGATCGAGGCGGAGCGCGTGGTGCTCTCGGCGGGCACCATCCACAGCCCCGCGATCCTCCACCGCTCGGGCTTCGACAAGGGATTGGCGCAGCTCGGCAGGAACCTCTCGCTCCAACCCCAGATGCCCGTGATCGCGGAGTTCGGCGACGACCGGAAGATCGAGATGTGGCGCGGGATCCCACAGGCCGCCTGGTGCAACGAGGTCGACAACACCGCCGAGCACGGGCTCGGCGGCTACGCCGTGGAGGGGATCAACGGGCAGGTGGCCAACAGCGCCGCGGCGCTCCCGGGATTCGGGCTCGAACACAAGGCGCTCATGGGCCGACTGGGGCACGTGGCGGTGGCCCTCGTGCTGGTGCCCGACCGGCCCTCGGGGGAGGTCGCCTGGGAATGGCGGGGGAGTCGTGGTTTCGCCCCGAAGATCCACTACAGGATGCGACCGGAGTGGGTTGCGCGGATGAAGCGGGGCTTGAGTCGCGCGGCGGAGATCTTCTTCGACGCGGGGGCAAAACGGGTGAGCTTCTCGAACGAGATCTTCACGCCGCTCACGGGTCCGGACCAGCTCCGCCGGATCGAGGGCTTCCCCATCCGGACGGGCGTGGCGCGCTTCGTGTCCGCGCACCCGCAGGGGACCTGCCGGATGGGCCTGGACGCCCGCACGAGCGTCGTGGATCAGGACCATCGGCTCCACACGATCCCCAACCTTTACGTGGTGGACGCCTCCGTCATGCCCACCACCTCCTCGACCCACACGATGATCCCCACGATGACGCTCGCCGACCGTGCGGCGCACCGGATGCTCGGGTCGCAGGCGGGGAGCTGAGCGAACAGTCCTTCCGCCCCGCGGTCAGGGGCGAAGGGCCGTCCGCACGACGCTGATCCGCGTCGCCTCACGCACCACACCCTCCACGCGATCGATGTCGGGGTTGCGGATGATCACGTCGATCTCCGCGCCGCGGACGGGCGCCGAAAGGAACCAGACGCGCTGCTCGCGTCCGGCGGTGCCGGGCACCTCCGGGGCGATCGAGCCGAGGTCGACGCCTCGCAGCGCGTGCCCCCCCTCCCGGTAGCGGCGCTGGTACCAGTCGACCACCTCCTCGAAGGCGCGATCCGTCGTGAACTCCCAGGTGCGCCGGTCGTGGGCCTCCGACGCGTTCTCCGAGGCGACGGGGGTGCTCCCCGGGAAGACGTACACGCCGAGCGATTCGGGATCGCCGGCGCGTCCGCAGGCGGCGACCGCCAGGAGGAGCAGGAGGATCGGGGAAAGCAGACGGCGGGCGCGCATGGGTCTCCGGTTCGTGTCGGCGGCAGGATGTTGCCGCTTAGCACGCGCGGGAAGGGGGCGTCAACAAGGGAGGCCACACCTTGCCGGTGCGCGGCGTGCCGTGTTAGCGTGAGCCCATGGACTGGCAGGAGCGCCTCTTCGGGATCTTTCCGAGAGATCTGGCCATCGATCTCGGAACGGCGAACACCCTGATCCATGTCCGGGGCAAGGGGATCGTCCTGAACGAGCCCTCCATCGTCGCCCTGGCCGACCACGACGGGTCGGTCCTCGCCGTGGGGCGCGAGGCCAAGGAAATCCACGGCAAGACCCCCCTGCACGTCCGCACGCTGCGTCCCCTGAAGGACGGCGTGATCGCCGATTTTGACGCCACCAACAAGATGATCAACCACTTCGTTCGCAAGGTCCTGAAGCGGGGCTTCCTGATCGGGCCGGTGATGGTGGTCGGAGTTCCCTCGAACATCACCGATGTGGAAAAGCGCGTGGTGATCGAGAGCGCACGGGAGGCGGGGGCGCGGAAGGTCTACCTGATCGCCGAGACGATGGCCGCGGCCATCGGGGCCGACGTCCCCGTGCACGAGACCGGCGCCCACATGGTGGTGGATATCGGCGGCGGGACGACCGAGGTCGGCGTGATCGCCTTCCACGCCACGGCCTTCGCGGAGTCGCTCAGCGTGGCGGGAGACGAGCTGAACGAGGCGATCGTCAATTACGTGCGCAAGAACCTGAACCTGGACATCGGTCTGTACGAGGCCGAGCGGATCAAGATCGAGATCGGCTCCGCGGCCCCGCTGGCGATGCCGCTGGAGACGACCGTCATGGGACGCGATCTCGTCACGGGCGTGCCCAAGCAGGTCGCCGTGAACGACGAGATGATCCGGGAGGCGCTCGCGCCGCAGATCGACGTGATAGTGAAGTTCATCAAGGGGTGCCTGGAGAAGCTCTCGCCGGAGATCTCCGCCGAGCTGCTCAAGGCCGGCATCCTGCTCGCCGGCGGTGGCGCCCAGCTGCGCGGCCTGGCCGAGCGCGTGGCCCTGGAGACGTCGCTGGAGGTTCGGGTTGCGCCCGACCCGCTCACCACCGTCGTGCGCGGCACGGGCAAGGTCGTGGACGATCTTGCCCGGATGAAGGTCGTCTGCATGCGCTGACCTCATTGCCGGAGACGCTTTGCCCGCCCTGTACCTCGCGCAGTCCCTCCTGTTCCTCGTCCTGCTCTCGTTCCTCGTGTTCCTCGGGACCGAGGTCCGCGACGTGGGCGCCCTCGTCATGCGGGGGGCAATCTTCCTCGTCGCGGCGATCTTCTTCCTCGGCACGGCCCTCCTCGGCCTGGCCCGCGGGGGCGCCCGGGGGGCGGTGGGGCGGGTCTACGGCACCGTGTCGGTGCTCTTCCTTCTCTCGATGACGGCGGTGCAGGCGGGGCGGGCGGTGGCGATCTATCCCAAGACCCGGCGGGTCGAGACGATCACGGAATGGTTCCCGGCGCTAAAGCGCCGGGCCTGGTGGGAGCAGGTTCGGGGACCCATCCACGAGATGGAATACCTCCTGGCCACCGGGGCCCTCCTCCTGATTATTCTTGTGATTTTCATCGCGGCATGGAGGCGCCTTGCCCCTCGCGGGGCTTCGCCCCAGAGTTGAGAAGTTGCTTGACAGGTTGGAGCGTCCCCGGCACACTCGCCTCACGCGATTGCCCGGTGTGACCGGCGGGGGCTTCAC
>JBGPLH010000188.1:0-6577 GCA_041486365.1 Thermodesulfobacteriota bacterium
CTTCTTTTTTGGAGCCTCCCCCGGAGCTTCGGAGAGCCGGCGCCCCCGCTGGTGACGTGGGGGGAGCATGACGAGGTTCGCTCAGCCGATCCGCGCCACCACCTCGCGTCGCAGCAGCTTCCCGAGTGAGTTGCGGGGCAGGGTCTCCACGAGCGCGATCGCGCGGGGCACCTTGTAGCCGGCCAGATGTCGCCGGCAGTGTGCCGCGAGATCGCCGGACGTGACGCGCGCCCCGGCGCGCGGCACGACAGCCGCCACGACGCGCTCCCCCCACTGCGGATCGGGGCTTCCCGCCACGGCCGCATACAGCACGTCCGGGTGCGAGAGCAGCACGCGCTCCACCTCCGCGGGAGAGACGTTCTCGCCTCCGGAAATGATCATCTCGCTCTTGCGCCCGACCACCTCGAGATATCCCCGCGCGTCCATGCGCCCCAGGTCGCCCGTGGCGAGCCGGTCTTCTCGTCGCGTGACCTCTCGGATTCTGTCGGCCCTTCCTTCGGGAGGGACCTCCGGGCGTCCCCAATAGCCGGGGCTCACGATCGGGCCCTGTACCGCGATCTCCCCCACCTCTCCCGTCCCGGCCTCGCTCCCGTCCTCCCGCAGGATGCGGATCTCCACGCCCCGAAGTGGTTGCCCCACCGTGCCCGCGCCTTCCGATCGGATTCTATCGGCCCTCGCATTCCAGGGGTCGGCCCTCGCTACGCTCGGGACCTCCGGGCTCGGGACCTCCGGCAGGTGCCAGGGCGCCAGCGTCGCCACCTGCGAGGCGCATTCGGTGAGACCGTAGGAGGGCGCGGTGGGGATGCCGCGGCGAAGGCACGCCTCGAGGAGGCATTCAGGAATGGGCGCGCCGCCGAGCAGCACGCATCGAAGCGAGGAGAGATCGGCGATCGCGCCGGGGTCCGCGTCGAGCAGTCGCTGCAGCATCCCCGGCACGAGCGAGACGATCGTGACGCGCTCCTTCGCGATCGCCTCGATCACGCGGTGCTCGTCGAAGCCGTCCTGGAGCACGACGGGGAATCCGCACAGCACGGAACGGAGCAGGATCGAAAGACCGCCCACGTGGCACAGCGGCATGCAGGCGAGCCAGCGATCCTCCGGCCCGAGGTCGAGCCGCTCCCGCGCGCCCTCCGCGCTCGCCCGGTGATTCGCCCGGGTGAGCATCGCGCCCTTCGGGCGGCCGGTCGTTCCGGAGGTGTAGACGATCGTGTGAAGGGAATCGGGAGCGAGCGCGGGCGCTGGAAAGTCCTCCGGCGCTATATCAGCGAGCCGCGGATCGCCCGGGAGCGCATCGCCCAGCGCCGCGCGGGCTGCTCCGGGGAGATCGAATGCCACGCGGACCGCGGCGGGGTGCCCGGCGCAATCATAGATGAATGCGCGCGCCCCGCAGTCCGCCGCCTGCCAGGCGGCCTCCTCGCCGGAAAGGCGCGGATTCACCGGGACGAGGATCGCGCCGGTCCTCGGGATCGCATGGATGACCGTGACCGCGTCGAGCGACGTTCCGGCCAGGAGCGCCACGCGGTCCCCGGGGCGCACCCCCAGCCGCCGGAGCCTGCCCGCCATCTCCGCCGCCCGCGCGTCGAGCGCGCCCCAGGTGAGCGCTGTCCCGTCCTGGAACAGCGCCGGCCCATGGCGGGCGCGCCGCGCGCGCTCGCCCAGCCAGTCGAGTCTCATGGCGTCAACTCCCCGCGCGCAGCCGCGCGAGCGCCACATGATCCAGTGTCACCCCGAGCCCCGGACCATCGGGAAGCAGCATCGCCCCGTTCTCGATTCGCAGGGGCTTCTCCACCACGTCCCGCGTGAGGAGATCCAGGGTCCCGAGCCCGCAGGCGCCGGCCAGCGCGTCCGCGGCCGCGGCCACGTGCAGGGCGGCGGCGATCCCGACGGAGGTGTCGACCATGCCGGTCACCACCGTGCCGAGGCCCTTCTCGGCGGCGACACGGAGCATGGACATCGCGCCCGTGATCCCGCCGGCCGGGGAGAGCTTCACCACGATGATCGACGCCGCGTGCGCGGCGGCAATGCGACTCACCGCGGCCGGGTCCGTGGCGTCCTCGTCCGCGGCGATCGGAATTCCGCTTCCGGCGGCCACCCGCGCCATGTCGTCGAGATGTCCCCGCGCCACCGGCTGCTCGATGTACTCCAGGTCCAGCGGCTCGAGCATCCGGATGCGCTCCAGCGCCTCGTCCGGCGTCCAGGCGCCGTTCGCGTCCAGGCGCAGCCGGGCCTGCGCGCCGAAGAGCCGGCGCAGCGCTCGGAGGGCCTCGAAATCGGCGGCGGGGCTCGCGCTCTTGATCTTGAAGGTCCCGATCCCGCGCTCCCAGGCCTTCCGAGCCGCCTCGATCATCGCGGTTTCCGGGGACCCGGGAAGCAGGGCGTTCACGGCGACCCGGGTGCGCCGCGGGCCTCCGAGGAGATCGGCGACGCGCAGACCCTGCATCCGGCCCCGCAGGTCGTGAAGGGCCACGTCCAGCGCGCAGCGCGCGGGCGGAGAGAGCCGCTGCAGGAGCGAGGCCGGTGGGTCCTCCCCATCGAGCGCCGGGGGCAGCACCTCGCGAAGCTCCCGCGCGATGGCGCCGGCATCCATTCCGTGGAACGCGCGCGCGCCCGTGCTCTCGCCGACGGCCACGGTCCCGTCGTCGGTCGTGAGCCGGAGGATCACGGTCTCCGTGGGCGGCGCGCCCGGATCCCGGCGGGGAATCCGCAGGAGGAAGACCTCGGCCGAGAGCTTCACGGCGCGCCTCCGACGAGGAGCCCCAGGGCGAAGAGCGCGCCGAAGACGAGATGGAGCCGGGCGGTCCCCCGCAGAGTCGCGTTCAGGCGCGGGCCGTCCGGATGGGCGAACACGGCCCGGACGAGCGGCGGGGCGAGCGCGGCCGCCGCGCAGGCGATCGACGCGGCCGCGGGCGCCAGATCGAGCCGCCAGAGGAGCGGGGGCGCCGCGAGCGCGCCGGCGAGGAGCGCGGCGTACTCCACGCGCGATCCGCCGCGGCCGAGGATCACGGCGAGCGTGCGCTTGCCCGCCGCACGGTCGGTGTCGATGTCGCGGAGGTTGTTCACGACGAGGATCGCCGTGACGGTGAGGCCGACGGGGACCGACGCCGCGAGCGCGGCGGCGGTCACGGTCCCCGCATGCGCGTAGTAAGTTCCGCAGACGGCCGCGATCCCGAAGAAGAGAAAGCAGACGGGATCGCCGAGCCCCACGTAGCCGTAGGGCCGGGGCCCGCCCGTGTAGAGGAGCCCCGCGGCGATGGACGCCGTCCCCAGCGCCGCCATCGGCCAGCCGCGCAGCGCCACGAGCACGAGCCCCGAGAGCGCCGCGACGCCGAAGGCCACCCAGGCCCCCGCGAGCACGCGCCCGGGCTCGATGAGCCCGGCCTGCGTGGCGCGAAGGGGCCCCAGGCGCGCGTACGTGTCGGCGCCGTGCTTCCAGTCGAAGTAGTCGTTCGCGAGGTTGGTGCCGATCTGGATCGCGAGGGCTCCCACCATCGCGGCCGCGAGGGCGACCGCATGGAACGCGCCGTCCCGGGCGGCCAGCGCGGTCCCCACCAGTACGGGGACCACCGCCGCGGGAAGCGTCGGAGGGCGCGCGGCCATGATCCAGGCGCGAAGCGGCGTCATCGTCAGGGCAGCCTCGGGAACTTCGAGAAGTCGGGGCGGCGTTTCTCGAGGAACGCGTCGCGCCCCTCCTTCCCCTCCTCCGTCATGTAGAAGAGCATCGTGGCGTTGCCCGCCAGCTCCTGGATGCCCGCCAGCCCGTCGGACTCCGCGTTGAAGGCGGCCTTGAGGCAGCGGATGGCCATGGGCGAGTTCGCGAGGATCTCGCGGCACCACTGGACCGTGGTCTCCTCGAGCTTCTCGCAGGGGACGACCTCGTTCACGAGCCCCATGTCGAGCGCCTGCCGCGCGTCGTACTGGCGGCAGAGGTACCAGATCTCCCGGGCCTTCTTGTGCCCCACGATGCGCGCCATGTGTCCGGCGCCGAAGCCCGCGTCGAAGGAGCCTACCCGGGGCCCCGTCTGGCCGAAGCGCGCGTTGTCCGCCGCTATAGTGAGGTCGCAGAGGATGTGCAGCACGTGCCCGCCGCCGATGGCGTAGCCCGCCACCATGGCGATCACGGGCTTCGGGATCGTGCGGATCACCCGCTGGAGATCGAGCGCGTTCAGCCGCGGCACGCCGTCGTCGCCCACGTAGCCCCCCTCGCCGCGCACGCGCTGGTCGCCCCCGGCGCAGAAGGCCTCCTTCCCTTCGCCCGTGAGGATGATCACGCCCACCTCGCGGTCCTCCCGCGCGGCGGCGAAGGCGTCCATCAGTTCCGAGAGCGTGAGGGGCCGGAAGGCGTTTCGGACCTCCGGACGGTTGATCGCGATCCTGGCGATCCCTTCCGCCGTCTCGTAGCGGATGTCGGTGTATTCCCGCCGGACCTTCCAGTCCGGGATCCTCGGCTGCGTCATGGCGCGTCTCCTTCGATGTCGGTGAGAAAGCGATCGACGAGTTCGGTGAATGCCTCCGGCGCCTCGAGATGCGCCGCGTGTCCCGCGCCGGGGACGGTGGCCGTGCGGGCTCCCGGGATGCGGGCGGCCATCTTCGCCGCGATGTCCCGGTACGTCGCGTCCAGCTCCCCGGCGAGCAGGAGCGCCGGCACGCGGAGCGACGGGAGCGCGTCCCACATCGGTGCCATCGCACCCCGGCCCATCCCGCGCAGGCATGCGGCCAGGCCCGCCGGGTCGTTTCGCATGCGCAGGGCCCGCTCCCGGTCCCGTATCCCGGCGGGGAGCCCTGACTGCGTGGCGAAAAGGGGCTGGGCCGTCCAGGCGTCGACGAAGGCGTCCAGGCCGTCCTCCACGATGCGATCGGCAAGCCGCTCGTCGGACCCGCGCCTTGCGGCGCGCTCCGCGTCGTCGGCGATCCCCGGGGAGGCCGACAGGAGCACGAGCGCCCGCAGCCGCGCGGGATGATCGAGGGCGACGTGAAGTGCGACGCGGCCACCCATCGAGTAGCCGAGCAGATCGACGCGGGCGATTCCCAGCTCGTCCAGGAACCCCAGCACGCCAGCCACGGCGTCCTCCGGACGGATCGGACCCCCTGCCGCACTCGCCGCCGGCAGCGGCCCGTGCCCCGGCAGATCGATCGCGAGGATCCGCCTGCGGGTCCCGAGAAGGGCGACCACGTCCGCCCAGGCGTCGGCGCTGCCCGTGAAGCCGTGGAGCAGCAGGAGCGGCGGCGGACCCGACGTCGCCCGGCCCCGGACCTCATCCATCGCGAAGCGCCTCCTCCGCCGCGCGCCGCACCGCGGCGTGCAGCGCGACGTTGCGCTTGGGATCCGTGCGAACCTCGATGATCGTCGCGCGACCGCGCTCGATGGCCTCGGCGACGGTCTTCGCGAAGTCGGCGGGGCCCTGGGCGGCGCGGTGATCGAGACCGAAGAGCGCCGCCGCGTGCTCGAAGGTGAGGCCGTGCGGCGTCGCGAAGAGATCCTCGAAGCGATCCCCATGCGCTGCCTGGGGGAGGAACCGGAAGATCCCGCCGCCGTCGTTGTTCACGACGACGGCGAGGAGCGGGATCCCGTGCCGTCGCGCGGCGAGCAGGCCGCCGAGATCGTGCAGGAAGCCGAGATCGCCCGTGAAGAGCGCCGTGGGGCCGTCTGAAACCGCCGCCACGCCGAGCGCCGTGGACAGCACGCCGTCGATCCCGTTCGCGCCGCGGTTGGACAGGATGCGCAGCCGGCCCGGAGCGCCGGCGAAGAAGGCGTCCAGATCCCGGATCGGCATGCTCGATCCGACGAAGAGCGTGCTCCCGCCGGGAAGCGCCCGCGCGAGGTCCCGCGCGATCCTTCCCTCGAAGGGCTCGTCCAGACGTTCCAGGGCGTCCTCGAGACCCCGACGGGCCCGAGCGTTCGCGCCGCGCCAGGACGCGCGCCAGCCGGTTTCATCTGCGCGCGGTGGCCCCACCACTTCGGCGAGGGCCCGGGCCAGCGGCGCCGATCCCACGCGGAGGACGTCGGTGGCGGCGTGGAGCGGATCGCGGAGGTCGCCCCAGGGATCCACGAGAATGTGCCGGACGTCGCCGGCGCAGGACGCCAGGAACGCACGCAGGGGCTTCGAGGTCGGGAGGGCGCCGAAGCGGATCACCACGCGGGGGACGTGGGCGGCGGCGAAGCGATCGACCGAGAGCAGGAGGTCCCAGGCGTCGATCACGACGTCCTCCGTGGCGCGTGGCGCGCGGAGCCCGGAGAGGACGTCGGCGAGGATCGGATAGCCCGTGGCCCGGGAGAGATTGCGAACGGCTTCCACGGCCTCCTCACCGCCGTCGATCTCGCCGCAGACGATGAGGCCCCGCGGCTCCTTGCGAAGGCGAGCGCCGAGCGACCGGACGAGGGCCGGATCGGGGACGAGGGAACCCTCGTGATGTGAGACGAGCGGCCGCGGATCGGCGGTCCCGGCTCCGGCCACCGCGCGATCGAGCGCTTCGGGCGAAGGCGTGAGGGGATCCCGGAGCGGGACGTTCAGGTGGACGGGGCCCGGCGGGTAGGCGGCGGCGCTTGCCGCGGCCCGCGCGCCGAGCGAGCGGAAGAACC
>JBGPLH010000189.1:0-6511 GCA_041486365.1 Thermodesulfobacteriota bacterium
CTCTTATAAGGAGGCATGCATGCCCATCCGCCTCGCCCTTCTTTCCGTCTCCGACAAGCGCGGATTGGTGGAGTTCGCCCTCGGGCTGGTCGAGCGGGGAGCGACGCTGCTCGCCTCCGGCGGGACGGCGAAGGCGCTCAGGGAGGCGGGGCTCGCCGTCCGGGAGATCTCCGAGCACACGGGCTTCCCCGAGATGCTCGACGGGCGCGTGAAGACGCTCCACCCGAAGATCCACGGCGGATTGCTGGGGCTGCGCGAGAACGCCGAGCACGTGAAGACCATGGCCGCCCACGGGATCGCGCCGATCGATCTGGTGGCGGTGAACCTCTATCCCTTCGAGAAGACGGTCGCCAAGCCCGACGTCCGGCTCGAGGACGCGATGGAGAACATCGACATCGGCGGGCCCTCGATGCTCCGATCGGCGGCGAAGAACCATCGAAGCGTGACCGTGATCGTCGACCCCGACGACTACGCGCCGGTCCTGGATGAGATGAAGAACCGGGGCGGCGAGGTGAGCGAGGCCACACGCCGGCGGCTCGCGGTGAAGGTCTACGCGCACACCGCCGCCTATGACGCCGCCATCGCGTCCTACCTCGGGCGCGCCTACGGCGAGGAGGGGCTGCCCGCGAATCTCGTGCTCTCGCTCCCGAAGACGATGGATCTGCGCTACGGCGAGAACCCGCACCAGCGCGCCGCTCTCTACGGGGGGTTCCTCGATGTGCTCGAGCCGCTGCACGGCAAGGAGCTCTCCTTCAACAACGTGCTCGACGCCGGCTCGGCGCTCGATCTGATCGCCGAGTTCGAGGAGCCCACGGTCGCGATCATCAAGCACACGAACCCCTGCGGCGTGGGGACCGGCGACTCGCTCATGGACGCCTGGCGCAAGGCCTTCGAGACCGACACCCAGTCCCCCTTCGGCGGCGTCATCGTCATGAACCGGCCCCTCGACATGGATTCAGCGCGGGCGATGGACGAGCTCTTCACGGAGCTGATCATCGCGCCGGATTTCGCCGGGGGCGTGCTCGACCTTCTCTTCAAGAAGAAGAATCGCCGTGTCCTCCGTATTCGGGGCGAGCGTCCCGCCCGGGAGCTGGATCTCAAGCGCGTGGCGAAGGGCCTCCTCGCCCAGGAGCGCGACGCGGGGAGGGAGACCCGGGAAGGCTGGAAGCAGGTGACGCGGCGCGCGCCGACGGAGGAGGAGGCGCGGGCCCTGCTCTTCGGCTGGAAGGTGGCCAAGCACGTGAAGTCCAACGCGATCGTCTACGCCCGCGCGGACCGCACGCTCGGGATCGGCGCCGGGCAGATGTCGCGCGTCGACTCGGCCGAGATCGCCGTTTCGAAGTCCGCCAAGAGCGGGCGCTCGCTCAGCGGCGCCGCCGTGGCCAGCGACGCGTTCTTCCCCTTCCGCGACGGCATCGACGCCGCGGCCAAGGCGGGCGCGCGTTGCGTGATCCAGCCCGGCGGCTCCGTGCGCGACGAGGAGGTGATCGCCGCCGCGGACGAGCACGGCATGGCGATGGTCTTCACCGGGCGCCGGCACTTCAAGCACTGAGGGAGGAAGACGAGCCGATGCGCGCCGTGACCTACAATGGCCGCCGCGACGTCCGCGTGGAAGAGGTGCCGGACCCGAAGATCGAGGCGCCGGAGGACGCGATCCTCCGGGTCACGACCTCGGGCATTTGCGCCGCCGACGTCGAGCTGTACTACCGCCAGGGACTCGACTTCATCCATCTCGGAACCGTGCTCGGCCACGAGTACGTCGGCGTCGTCGAGGATGTCGGGCGAAACGTGAAGCGCATCCGCAAGGGGGACCGCGTGATCGGCTCCCCCTATCCCGCCTGCGGCGCATGCCCCGAGTGCCGCGAGAAACTCACCAGCCACTGCCGTACGACCGGACGCGCCGCCCTCGGCTCCACGCTCTCGGGTGCCCACGCCGAGCTCATGCGCGTCCCCTACGCCGACCAGACGCTGGAGCGCGTCCCCTCGGATCTCACCGACGAGCAGGTCATCTGCGTGGGCGACGCGTTCTCGACGGCCCTGCACCACGCGTCCGTCGGAGGCGATCCCACCGGCAAGCCCGCCGCCGTGCTGGGGCTCGGCCTTGCCGGGCTCATGGCCGTGCTCGCGCTTCGCACGCTCGGCGCCCATCCCGTCATCGCCGTGGACGTGATCCCGGAGCGGCTGGAGCGCGCGCGGCGGCTGGGCGCGGAGCCGCTCCAGGCCGGGACGGAGCGGGTGGGGCGCGTCATGCGCGAGGGGACGGAGGGACGTGGTGTGGCGCTCCTGCTCGACACGGCGGCGGACATGGAGGCGATCTCGCTCGGGCTCGGCGGACTGCGGGCCGGAGGGGCGCTGGTGCTCGGCGGGACCTACACGGAGGACCGCATGCCGCTGCCCTCGGCCGCCACCTGGAAGAGCCTCCGGATCTTCACGGGGGTCGCCTCCACGCGCGAATGGAACAGGCTCGCGCTCCAGTGGATCGCCGCGGGCAAGATCGATCTCGCCCCCTTCGTGACCGACACGTTGCCGCTCTCGGACGCGCCGGGCGGGTTCCTCCGGCTGGATCGGTCGCCGCTCCACGGCTTCACGGACAATTACAATCCCGTGGCCGAGTCCTGTCTCAAGGTGGTGCTCAAGCCCTGACGCGCCCGCGCGCGCGGCGGGAGGGTTCGCTTGAAAATCCTCATCGTGGGAGGCGGGGGCCGGGAGCACGCCCTTGCCTGGAAGATCGCGCAGTCGCCCCTCGTGAAGAAGATCTGGGCCGCGCCCGGGAACGCCGGGATCGCGGATCAGGCCGAGTGCCTGGCCCTGGCGGCGGAGGACGTCGACGGGATCGTCGCGTTCGCCAAGCGCGAGCGGCCGGACCTCACCGTCGTCGGCCCGGAGGCGCCTCTCATCGCCGGGATGGCCGACGCCCTCGCGGTGGAGGGGTTCCCCGTGTTCGGTCCGGGCGCGCGCGCGGCGCGGCTCGAGGGCAGCAAGGTCTTCGCCAAGCGCATCATGAAGGACCACGGGATCCCCACGGCCGCCTTCGAGGTTTTCAGCGACGCGGAGAGCGCGCTGGCCCATCTCCGCGCGCGCGCGGCGCCCATCGTCGTGAAGGCCGAGGGGATCGCGGCGGGGAAGGGCGTGTTCGTCGCGGAGACGATCGAGGAAGCGGAGCGCGCGGTGCGCCGGATCATGATCGACCGGGCCTTCGGGGAGGCCGGCGCGCGCGTCGTGATCGAGGAATTCCTCGACGGCGAGGAGGCGAGCTTCCTCGCCGTGACGGACGGGAAGCGGATCCTGCCGCTCGCGTCGAGCCAGGACCACAAGCGGCTGCTCGACGGCGACCGCGGCCCGAACACGGGCGGCATGGGCGCCTACTCGCCGGCGCCCGTGGTGACGCCGGAGATGGAACGGAAGATCATGGACCAGGTCGTGCGAAAGACCGTCGAGGCGCTCGCCGCCGAGGGCATCGCGTACCGGGGCGTTCTCTACGCGGGGATCATGATCTGCGACGGCGAGCCGAAGGTGCTCGAGTTCAACGCGCGCTTCGGCGATCCGGAAACGCAGCCGCTCTGCAAGCGCATGGCGGGCGACATCGTTCCCGTGCTCGCCGCCGTCGCCGCGGGCGATCTCGGGGACGCGCGCTTCGCCTGGGATCCGCGCCCGGCCGTCTGCGTGGTCATGGCCGCGGAGGGATACCCGGGCACGCCGGTGCGGGGCCCGGTCATCGAGGGGCTCGCGGAAGCGGCCCGCGTTCCCGATGTCGCGGTGTTCCACGCGGGCACGAAGCGGTCGAACGGTCGCATCGTGGTCTGGGGCGGGCGCGTGCTCGGCGTCACCGCGAGCGGGGACGATCTGGCCGAGGCCCAGGGGAGGGCCTACGAGGCGGTCGGGAAGATCCACTGGGAAGGGGCGCAGGTCCGCCGCGACATCGCCCACCGCGCGTTGCGCCGCGGATAGGCCCGTGGTATCTGACGGGCTTTCCGCCCTTGCCCCGAGGAGGATTCCGTGAAGAAGCTCGCGCAGAGGGCACAGTCTCGGGTGCTGATCGTCGTGGGGAGCGAAAGCGATCTCCCCGCGATGGCGGAAGCGGCTAAGGTTCTCGAGACGTTCGAGATCCCCCACGAGGTGCACGTGTCGAGCGCCCACCGGGCGCCGGAGAAGACCCGCGCGCTCGCCAGGCGCGTCGAGGAGGAGGGGATCGGGGTGGTGATCGCCGGCGCGGGGCGCGCGGCGCACCTCGCCGGCGTGCTGGCCGCGGAGGTCACGGCGCCGGTGATCGGCGTGCCGCTCGACTCGGGCCTGCTCCAGGGGCTCGATGCGCTGCTCTCGACGGTGATGATGCCCCCGGGCGTCCCCGTGGCGACGATGGCGGTGGGGACGGGGGGCGCGCGCAACGCGGGCGTGCTCGCGGTGCAGATCCTCGCGGTGAACGATCCGCTGCTGCGAAAGAAAGTCGCCGGCTACAAGGCGGCCATGGCCGAGGCGGTGGAGACGAAGGACCGCGCGCTCCAATCGGGCCGCGCCCGCGGGCGATGAACCCACCGGAGATCCTGGAGGCGCGCCAGGTCCGTACTCGGCCCGGGTCGACCGCCATCGCCCGCGCGGCCGACGTCCTCCGGCGTCGCGGCCTGATCCTGTACCCGACGGAGACCTTCTACGGGATCGGCGCCGACGCCTTCTCCTCTGACGCGGTCGCGCGGATCCTTGCGCTCAAGGGACGGCCCGCGGACAACCCGATCCCGCTCATCCTGCCCGGCCCGGAAGCCCTCTTCCGGGTCGCGCGCGCGATCCCTCCGGCCGCCCGCGTCCTCGCCGCCCGTTTCTGGCCGGGCCCGCTCACGCTGGTGGTTCAGGCGGCGGAGGATCTCCCCGCCGCGATCACGGCGGGGACCGGGAAGGTGGGCGTGCGCGTTTCGAGCCACCCCATCGCCCAGGGCGTGGCGGTTTCCTTCGGCGGTCCCATCACCGCGACGAGCGCGAACCCCAGCGGCGCGCCTCCCGCGCGATCGATCGCCGCCCTCGATCCGTCGTTGGCCGCCGGCGTCGATCTCGTGATCGACGGCGGCGAGACGCCGGGCGGGCTCCCCTCGACCGTGCTCGACCTGACCTGCGACCCGCCGCGCGTGCTGCGCGAGGGGCCCGTCTCCGAACCGGAGATCCGCGCCGCGCTTCGCGGCTGATCGCAACACCCGAAAGACGCCCGATGGCCTTCGTCGCCCCTTTCCGCGCGCTCCGCTACGACCCGGCGAAGGTCCCCGACCTGGGCGCCGTGGTGGCGCCTCCCTACGACGTCATCTCGCCCGAGCAGCGCGAGGCCCTCCTCGCCCGACACCCGCACAATTGCGTGCGCCTGATCCTGCAGACGGGAGAGGATCGATATGATCGCGCGTCCCGCTGCTTCGCCGGTTGGCGCGAGGCCGGGGTTCTCGTGCGCGATGACCGGCCGGCGTTCTATCTCGTGGAGGATCGCTACCACGTGCGCGACGCCACGGGTCACGGCGTCGAACGCCGGCGACGCGGGTTGCTCGCGGTGGTGCGGATCGAGGCGCCCGAGGCCCGGGTGATCCTCCCGCACGAGCGCACGCTGGCCCGTCCCCGGGACGATCGCTTCCGGCTCATGTCGGCCGTGAACGCGCAGCTCTCGCCCGTCTTCCTCCTCGCGCCCGACAAGGACGGATCGCTCGCGTCGCTCCTGGATCATGCATCGGCCGGCGAGACGCTCGCCACCTTCGCCGAGGGCGGGGTGGCGTCCCACCGCCTCGCGCGCGTGGAGGCCCCCGCCCTCGGCGCGCGAATTCGCGACGCGCTGGCCGAGCGGCCGCTCCTCATCGCGGACGGCCATCACCGCTACGAGACCGCGCGACACTACCGGGACCGGAGGCGGGAGGATCTGGGGGGACGGGCGACCGGACGGGAGCCCTGGGAATTCGTGATGGCGCTCGTGGCATCGATGGACGATCCGGGAACGACGGTGCTCGGGTACCACCGGGTGGTGCGCGAGACGAACCTCGGCCCGGATGCGCTGCGGGCGCGCCTCTCGCGGGCATTCCGGCTCGAGCGCGTCGCGCGGCGGGGCGATGAGGAGCGGATCGTGCGGCTCCTCACGGCGATGACGGAGGCGGACGCGCGGGGGGAGAACGCCTTCGGAGTGGCGATGCGGGGGGACGACGATCTGATCCTAGCGCGCCGTCCGCGTGATCTCGCGGCGCCGCCGCTGGCGCGGCTGGACGTGTCCGTCCTCCACCAGGCGGTCTTCGAGGCGGCGCTCGGAATGACGGAGGAGGACTTCACGGAGCAGCGACGGATCGACTACACGCCCGACCCCGAGGCCGCGCTCGCGAAGGTCTTCTCCGGCAGCCACGCGGCGGCCTTCCTGCTCAACCCCACGCCGGCATCCGCCGTGCTGGCCATCGCCTCCGCCGGCCAGGTCATGCCCCAGAAGTCGACCTACTTCTACCCGAAGCTCCACACCGGGCTCACCTTCCACCCGATGGATCCGGACGACCGGATCGACTGAGGC